>CADBSN010000088.1 GCA_902797255.1 uncultured Bacteroidales bacterium
GTCTGAAATTGAATCAAGAGTAAAAGCTATCATCGTTGATAAGCTTGGCGTAGACGAAGCAGAAGTAAAGCCAGAAGCAAGTTTCACAAACGACCTCGGTGCTGACTCTCTCGACACAGTAGAACTTATCATGGAATTTGAGAAAGCATTTGGTATCAGCATTCCAGATGATCAGGCTGAGAAGATTTCAACTGTTGGTGACGCTATCAAGTACATCGAAGAAAACGCAAAATAATTATTTTGAGCAACAATAACCATTTACGGTTCTCCAATGCTTTATATAAATTAAGGTGTGGAGTACGTAAATGGTTTTAATTTTTTAAATATGGAATTAAAAAGAGTTGTTGTAACAGGAATCGGTGCTGTCTCTCCACTTGGAAACACAGCTGCTGAGACTTGGGAAAACTTGAAGAAAGGTGTCAGCGGATGTGGACCAATCACTCTGTTTGATGCTTCACAGTTTAAAACACAGTTTGCTTGTGAAGTGAAGAACTTTGATCCAGCTGCATATGGCATCGATCGCAAGGAAGCTCGCAAGATGGACCGCTACTCAATGTTTGCACTTGCAGCAGCAAAGGAAGCAGTTGAGGATGCAGGTATTGATCTTGAGAACGAGGACAAAAACGAAATAGGTGTGATCCTTGGTGTTGGTATAGGTGGTATCCGCTCATTCGAGGAGGAGGTATCAAACTATGCTATCAACGGTCCTACACAGGGTCCTAAGTATAATCCATTCTTCATTCCTAAGATGATTGCCGATATGGCAGCAGGATTGGTTTCTATTCAGTATGGATTCCATGGACCAAATTATGCAACGGCATCTGCATGTGCTTCTTCATCAAACGCATTGGCTGACGCTTTCAATCTCTTACGTTTAGGTAAGGCAAATATGATTCTCTCTGGTGGTGCAGAGGCAGCTATCACTGCTTCTGGTATTGGAGGTTTCAATGCGTTGCATGCCCTCTCAACCCGTAATGACGATCCTCAGGGAGCAAGCCGTCCATTTAGTGCAAGTCGTGATGGATTCGTAACAGGTGAAGGTTCTGCTATCTTGGTACTTGAAGAACTTGAGCATGCAAAGGCTCGTGGTGCTAAGATCTATGCCGAGATGGTTGGTGCAGGTATGAGTGCTGACGCACACCACATCACCGCATCTCACCCAGAAGGATTTGGTGCTAAGCTCGTGATGGAACGTGCTTTGAAAGATGCTGAACTCAAGCCAGAGGATGTTGACTATATTAATGTTCATGGAACATCAACTCACGTAGGTGACATATCTGAGGCAAAAGCCATCAAGGAAGTGTTTGGTGAGTCGGCTTACAAGCTCAACATCAGTTCAACGAAGTCTATGACTGGTCACCTGCTTGGTGCTGCTGGTGGGATCGAAGCAATGGCAACTGTCCTCGCTGTTCAGAACGACATTGTTCCTCCAACAATCAATCATACTGAAGGCGATAATGATGAGGAAATCGATTACAATCTGAACTTCACATTCAACAAGGCACAGAAGCGTACCGTTAATGTTGGTATCAGCAATACATTTGGCTTCGGTGGTCATAATGCATGTGTGGTGTTCAAAAAATATAACTAATTGTGAATCTCACCATTGAGAATACAATTGATCATGTAAGGCTCTTGCTCCGTAAGGATAAGGAGCCTTACTTACGATTGTATCACATCATGGGCTTCTATCCCCATGATCTTTCCCTCTATCGGGTGGCTTTGATGCATCGTTCTACCACATCGACCAATCGGAAGATGAGACATCTTAACAATGAGCGTCTTGAGTTTCTGGGTGATGCGATTCTTGGAGCTGTCGTAGCAGATATTGTTTATGACCGCTACCAGAAACAGCAGGAGGGATTCCTCACCACCCTGCGTAGCAAGATTGTGAAGCGCGAGACCCTCAATGATTTGGCTGTAAAGATAGGACTCGATAAACTAGTCATCCATTCTGAACGTATGATTTCTGCTCATAATAATTATATGAATGGAAATGCGTTCGAAGCATTTATCGGTGCTATTTATTTGGATAGAGGATATGACTATTGTATGTATTTCTTGAAGGACCGCATTCTGCAAAACTACATTGATATTGACAGGATGTCGACCAAAGAAGAGAATTTCAAGAGCAAAATCATCGAGTGGTGTCAGCACTATCAGTGTCTGTTCGACTTTGTGGTTACAGACGAGAAAATGGAATCGGGCAATGCTCCAAAATTCTTTTCGGAGGTACGCATTGAGGGTGTAGTATGCGGAAAGGGTGTTGGCTATTCAAAGAAAGAAAGTCATCAATCAGCGGCTCAACAGGCTTACAAGAAAGTACAGAGCGACGTTCGGTTCGTGAATAGTATTATCGACAAACGCAACCAGCGAGTTAATGGAAAAAATGAGGCTCAGCCTTCTATGCAGCAACCCCAACTGTCTCAATCATCTTTACAGCCTGAAGTAAAGCCTGAACCGAAAAAGCCGAGACGCAAGGAGAAAGAATCGAATGAGGTGAAGGAAATGCCTGCCAAGGAATCCAAACCTGCAAGAAAGCCCAAAAAGGTAACAGAGGAACCTCAACCTGCTGTTGAGGAGGCTGCTCCACAGAAAAAGCCAAGAAGACGCTCCAGCGCTTCAAAGAAACCCAAAGAGATGCCAGAAGAATAACGAGAACAATCAAGACCATGAACCTAACTCCAATCATCAATAAACTATATTTTGCTCGTCGAGCAAAAGCAATAGCGAACTATGTAGGACGTGCGGAAGAACTGCAGATGCAGGTCTTGCGCTATCTAGTGCGTTCTGCTGCTAAGACGGAATGGGGAATCGAACATAGATACGCAGAGATTAACACGTACGAAGATTATGCATCCCGTGTAGGCATCAATACCTACGAAGAGTTGAAAGGCTATATCCAGCGAATGCGAGAAGGACAGAAGAATGTGTTGTGGAAAGGTCGAGTCAGTTGGTTTGCAAAGTCATCAGGTACGACAAACGACAAAAGTAAGTTCATTCCTGTCAGTAAAGAAGGACTGAAGAATGTACACTATCTAGGTGGTACTGATTGTGTAGCAAGCTATCTGAAGATCAATCCGAAGAGTAAGCTGTTCGCAGGTAAGAGCCTGATTCTTGGAGGAAGTCATGCCCCCAACCTCAATACTCCTAATAGCTTGGTTGGAGACCTCAGTGCCATTTTGATTGAGAATGTACCATCATTAGTTAATCTCACTCGCATTCCTCCAAAGGAGATTGCTTTGCTGAGCGATTTCGAGGAGAAACGCGAAAAGATTGCACAATATGCGAAGAATCGGAATGTGACCAATATCAGTGGTGTGCCTTCATGGATGTTATCCGTGCTGAAAAGGATGATGGAGGTGAAGAACACAGACCGTCTTGATGAGATATGGCCAAACCTTGAGGTATTCTTCCACGGAGGGGTTGCCTTCACCCCTTATCGCGAGCAATACAGGAACATCATCACCCTTTCTGGTATGCATTATATGGAAACGTATAATGCCAGCGAGGGATTTTTTGGTATTCAAACCGACCTCAATGATCCTGCCATGCAGTTGATGATTGATTATGGTGTGTTCTACGAATTCATACCGATGAGCGAGTTCGGACAAGAGAATCCTACAGTTCTGCCATTATGGAAAGTAGGACCCGGTGTTAATTACGCAATGGTCATCAGCACCTCATGCGGTTTGTGGCGCTATCTTATAGGCGATACGGTGAAGTTCACGCAGACCGATCCATATAAGTTTATCATC
Organism: uncultured Bacteroidales bacterium; assembly: GCA_902797255.1. Taxonomy (GTDB): domain Bacteria; phylum Bacteroidota; class Bacteroidia; order Bacteroidales; family Bacteroidaceae; genus Colivivens. The sequence continues at coordinate 3,759 of CADBSN010000088.1, forward strand.
ACAGGACGTACCAAACACTTTATCAACGCTTTTGGAGAGGAACTGATTGTCGACAACGCAGAGAAAGGACTGGAACAGGCTTGTATTGCTACAGGGGCATTGGTGAAGGATTATACGGCAGCTCCTATCTTTATGGATGTCGATGCAAAATGCCGTCATCAGTGGCTGATCGAGTTTGCGAAGCGTCCTTCTAATATAGATGAGTTTGCCACGATTCTCGATCGTTCGCTTCAAGCAATCAACTCAGACTATGAGGCCAAGCGCTTTAAGAATATCACCCTGCAGCCTTTGGAAATAGTCATCGCTAAGGATGGCTTGTTTGATGAATGGCTGAAGAGTAAAGGCAAGCTGGGTGGTCAGCATAAGATACCAAGGCTCAGCAACAGCCGTGAGTACATTGAGGAACTGATGCTGATGAACAAGGAAGTTAACGTCTAAAGTCGAAAGAATGGGAGCTAAAAAGGAATTCAGGAATAGGAATGTTAGGAGGAGTATCTACTTCTCCTTCCTCTGTCTTCTGATAGTCTCCTGTGCCAATATGGGCTCACCCGATGGTGGTCCCTACGACGAAACTCCGCCACAGATTATCCGTACATCTCCTGGGTTTGGTGCCCTTGGGGCAAAGTCTCGGAAGATTGTCCTTGAGTTTGACGAGAATATCAAGGTAGAGAATGCTGCAGAGAAGGTGATTGTTTCACCTCCTCAGTTGGAGCAACCCGAGATCAGTGCCTCTGGCAAACGTATCACCATCGAACTGATGGATACTCTGCGTGAAGGTATCACCTACACCATCGACTTTGCCGATGCCATCGAGGACAATAATGAAGGTAACCCGATGGGCGACTATGCCTTTACCTTCTCAACAGGAGAAACTATCGATACGATGCAAGTGTCGGGCTATGTGTTAGATGCTCAGAATCTCGAACCTATCAAAGGAATTTCTGTAGGCCTGTATGCCCTTGATGACTCTCTGGCTCAACTCCCTGACTCTGTGTTCAAAACGAAACCGTTTGATCGTATTTCCCGTACCGATAGCCGTGGTCATTTCATTGTGAAAGGACTCAAGCGAGGTCGCTATCAAGCCTATGCTTTGAAGGATCAGGACCAGACATTTTCGTTCACTCAGAAGTCGGAGATGCTGGGATTCAACAACCAAGTATTCACCCCTACCTGTAAACCCGATCTGCGTCCCGATACCGTATGGCACGATAGTATTCACTACGACTCTATCATCATGCGTGGTTATACCCATTTCTTCCCTGACGATATCGTACTGCTGGCCTTCAACGAAAAACTGACCGACCGCTATCTCTTGAAGTCCGAACGTCCCAACTTACGCGAGTTTACACTGTTCTTTACCAGTGGCTCCGACACCTTGCCGGCCATACAAGGATTGAATTTCAATGCCGATAACGCATTTGTCATAGAGAGTAATAAGGAGAACGACACCATCAAATACTGGATACGTGATTCCCTCATCTATAATCTTGATACGCTGGAGATAAGTCTTACCTATCAGGCAACCGACACGTTAGGTCTGTTGAATGAACAATGTGACACACTCATGTTGGTATCGGCAGTGTCGAAAGCAAAAACCGATAAGCAGCATCAAGAGGCGTATGAGAAATGGGTGAAAGAATATAAGGACGAGCAGAAGAAAGAACGGAGACGTGCGAAGTCAGAAGGTGCCTCACAAGGGGAAGAACAAGATAAGAAGTCCAAGAAATCGAAAGATGACGACGAAGAGATAGAGATTCCGCCGATGCCTGAGGAGTTCCTAGATTTCAAGACATCGAATGCTGCGCTCGACCCAGACAAGAATTTCGACCTAACATTTACTGATCCGATTGATACCGTCTATCAAGACGGAATCCATTTCTACGAAAAGGTCGATACGGTGCTTCAGCCTTGCGAGTTTTTGTTCCGAAAATTATCAACCCCTCATAATGCATACCGGCTTTATGCTGAATGGATGCCAAATCATGAGTATGTGATTGAGATCGACACTGGTACATTTGTGAGCATCTACGGTAAGCGTAATGAGAGTATAACACGTAAAGTTAGAGTAAAGAGTCTGGATGCCTATAGTGCCCTGTTCATTAACCTCAAAGGAGTTGATTCTTGTGCTGTCGTTCAGTTGTTGAGTAATGACAAAGTGACGAAGACCGTAAAGGCCGAGGGTGGAAAGGCCGACTTCTACTACGTCAATCCTGGAACATACTATCTACGCATGTTTATCGACCGCAACGGAAATGGTGTTTGCGACACAGGTACTTACGATGAACAGCAGCAACCGGAAGATGTCTATTACTATCCGAGCTCGCTGGAGTTGCGTGCAATGTGGGATGTGAGTCAGGATTGGAACCCAATGGATGCTCCTCGTTTTCGACAGAAGCCACTTGCGATTACCAAGCAGAAACCCGATCAAGAAAAACAGCCGAAGAAACGTAATGCAGAGCGCGAAAAGAACAAAAACAGAAATAAATAACCAATAACACATACAGATGATGAAATTCCCTAGAATATACTATCCCCTTTTTGCCATCGTTGTCTTCATGCAGGCTCTCTCCATGACAGCACAATGCAAGTACCCCAATACGGCATTTAGCCCAGGAGAGTCCTTGAACTACGACCTCTACTTCAATTGGAAATTCATCTGGGTGAAAGTAGGTTCAACCCATTTCAGTGTCAAGTCATCCACATATCAGGGACAGCAGGCTCTACGCACCGATATTCTGTTCAAGAGCAACAAGAAGTGTGAGTCGATATTTCCAATGCGCGACACCCTGATCAGTTATACCACCCCCGACCTCGAACCGCTTTATTTCCGCAAGGGAGCCTTTGAGGGAAAGCGCTACACAGTTGATGAAGTGTGGTATTCCTATGAAGGAGGCAAGACAAAGATGAAGCAGCGATTCCGTAGCCATGAAGGCGTGTGGACTGATTCTCAATCCTCCAGCGACGATTGTGTGAACGACATGCTCAATATCCTGTTGTTGTCACGCTCAAAGGATTACTCCAATATGCAGAAGGGTCAAAGAATCAATTACAAGATGGTGACGGGTAAACGGCTCAGTAATCAGGTGTTGATCTATAAAGGAAAAGAGAATTTCAAGGCGAACGATAAGAAGACCTACCGCTGGCTGGTATTCTCCCTTTTGGACGACAAAGAGAAGAAGAAAGAAAAAGAGTTGTTACGCTTCTACATCACCGATGATAAGAACCATCTGCCTGTGCGTATCGACTTCAACCTGAAGTTTGGTTCTGCAAAGGCATTCTTCCTGAACGGAACAGGAATGCGTAACCCAATGGATGCCATCGTCAAGAAGAAATAAGAAAAAATGTAAAACGGTAAACGGTAAATGGTAAATGGCTAAATGGTAAATGTTATCTCCTTATTATAATAAAGATAAGATAGAGGCAGGATGTGATGAAGCAGGTCGCGGTTGTCTGGCGGGAAGTGTGTATGCAGCAGCAGTCATCCTTCCCAAGGACTATCATAACGAGTTGTTGAACGACTCCAAGCAACTCACCGCCCATCAGCGTTATCAGTTGCGCGAGATGATTGAGCGTGATGCCATCGCTTGGGCAGTCGGCATCGCAACAGCTCAGGAGATTGACCAAATGAACATCCTTCGTGCCAGCATCACAGCAATGCATCGTGCCATCGACCAGCTTTCAGTACGTCCTGAGGCGTTGATTATCGATGGCAACCGCTTTTATCCCTATCACGACTTGCCCCATACTACCATTGTGAAAGGCGACGGGAAATACCTCTCAATTGCAGCAGCTTCCATTCTCGCAAAGACCTATCGTGATGATTATATGCGTAAGCTACACGAAGAATACCCATACTATGGATGGGATCATAATGCAGGCTATCCCACAAAAGAACATCGTCAGGGTATAGCTGAACACGGATTGACACCCTATCATCGCAAGACCTTCAATCAGTTGGGCGATGGCCAACTATCCTTCGATTTTTAGCCAATAGGGATTTTCCCCCTTTCTTTAGGAACTTTTATTTTGTCACTCAAGAAAACTATCTTAACTTTGCAGCGTCAAAGAAATAAAAACAAGCAAAAACGCGCTGCAAAGTTAAGATTCTTATCTTTCTAGGGCAGCGTCAAAAGAATAGAAAACGAATAAAAACAGGTACAAAGGTCACAACGACCAACGGCCTAAAACATAAAAGAATAAAGAAAGGAGAAACGATTATGAAGACTTTAAAGACAACCATCGCAGCAATGATGATCATGTTGACTTCATTAGCA
>CADBSN010000089.1 GCA_902797255.1 uncultured Bacteroidales bacterium
GGAACTGCAGCTAACGCTCAGTCAACTCAGATTGAAACTCCTTCTAAGTACACAGTTGCTACCAACTCATTCTGGTCAAACTGGTATATACAGTTTGGTGTAGACATGAGTGTCATGAATCCTTATAAATCAAAGTTTTTCTCAGAGGATTGGCACAACGGTCGTACTTATGGTATTGATCTCGCTGTAGGTAAGTGGTTTACTCCTGGTCTTGGTCTTCGCGCCAAAGTACAGTGGGAGAATGGTCTTTTTGCTCATGCATTCCGTAACACAGATCACGTAGTTTGGGCTCCAGACTTCCATAAGGGAGGTTATGGTGCAGCTGTACTTGATGTTCAGTTCAACCTCACTAACCTCTTCAAGGGTTATGACGAGAATCGTAAGTGGAATGTTATTATCTATCCTCGTGGTGGTGTAGCTCGTAACTTTGATGCTAAGGAATATGCATTCCTTCTTGGTGGTGGTATCCAGAACACATTCAAGATTAATAAGCTGATTAGCGTTTACGCTGACCTCTCTTACAATCTTCTTCCTTCAAATAGTTTCTTTATCAACAAACCTCTGCCTGATAACAACGAGCATCATCATGCATATGCAAGCCTTGAATTAGGTGTAAGCTTCAACCTTGGTAAGGGTACTTGGGATAAGGCTGTTACACTTGATGCTTACAATGCACTCGCAGCTTCTTCAGAAGAGGCTCTTGCTAAGCTTAAGGCAGAACTTGACAAAGAACGTGCAGAAAACGCTCGTCTCCGTGCAGAACTTGCAAAACAACCTAAGGGAGATGTTGCTACTGCTGCTAGAGTAGAGAAGGTTATCGCATCTGCTGCTACATCAGTATTCTTCGAGCTCAACTCTACTGCTCTTAACTCTAAGAAAGATCTCGTAAACCTTGAGGCAGTTGCTTCTGCAGCTAAAGAATCAGGTGCAAAGGTTACTATTACAGGTTCTGCAGATAGCAAGACAGGTTCTTCTGCTTGGAACCAGAAGTTGTCTGAAGGTCGTGCACAGGCTGTTGCTGATGAACTCGTTCGTCTTGGTGTAAATCGTGACAACATCACAGTGAAGGCAATCGGTGGAGTAAACGAAGTTTCTCCTTATACTCTCAACCGTCGTGCAGTCATCGAATTGAAATAATTCACTCAATTGATACTAGACAGGGTACTATCACAGTACCCTGTTTTTTTTGTTTTTACCCCTTCTGGTGTTATTGGCATCTTCGTTCATTCCATGCATTCAACTTTTTTTTGATTGTTCTTTGAAAAAAGTTGCTAAAACATTTGGTGGGTTCAAAAAAAGATTGTAACTTTGCACTCGCTTTTGAAAAGAAACAAAAAAGCACGGGGTATAGCGCAGTTGGTAGCGTTCCTGGTTTGGGACCAGGCGGTCGCGTGTTCGAGTCACGCTGCCCCGACTAGATTCAGGTGGATAAAGGGCGTTTAGCTCAGCTGGTTCAGAGCATCTGCCTTACAAGCAGAGGGTCGGCGGTTCGAATCCGTCAACGCCCACGAAGTGAAGAGATTGTTTTGCAATCTCTTTTATTTTTTTACAATAAGAGTAAAACTATGGCAAATAACGATTGGAAAGATCGATTAGGGGTTGTGTTCTCTACAAACCCAGATTATCAATACGATTCTCAGGAAGTTCAGGAGCAAGAGACGCTTCCAAAGAGTGAACAACGTCTCCGTGTTGCAATCGAGAAAAATGGAAGAGGAGGTAAGGTTGTTACCATCATACGTGGTTTTATCGGAACAGAGGAAGATATAAAATCTCTTAGCAAGTTCCTCAAAACAAAGTGTGGTGTCGGTGGTAGTGTGAAGGATGAGGAAATCATAATACAAGGGAACGTAAAGGATAAAGTAATCGCATTGCTGAAGGCAGACGGATACCCCAATACCAAATAAGTTGGTGTTGGGGTTTGTTTTGGAGCAATACGCTTTATATTCTTACTACGTTCTTCATATTAGGAATTCGTTTAAGATCTTTGATAATGGTCTGAACTTCTTTTGTGTTATGAACGTAGAGTACGATTGTGCATTCGAACACACCATCAATGGTCTCAACAACAAGTTTGCGGATATTGGCATTAAAGAGCTGTGAGATAACTTGTGTGATTTGGTTGAGAATACCAATACGGTCAAATCCGTTAAGCTTGATCGTGACGGCAAACTGCTTGTCACCATTCATGTCCCATTCTACGGAGTATAATCGATTGCCTGAATTGGCTTTTAGACGCAAGGCAACAGGGCATTGCAATTTGTGTACGTGGAGATTACCATCTAATGATTGGTATGCCATGACCAAATCGCCTGGGATGGGGTTGCAGCAGGATTCTAAACAAAACATGGAGTCGATATTGGTGTCGTTAATGACTAACGACTTCTTCTTGTCATGTATTGTTTCTTTCTTTTCCTTAGCTTCGACAGTCTCCACCGTTTTCTGTTTTTTCCTTCCAAAGGACAGCAGACGTCTCCATGGACTGTTGGTGTTTTTCCCACGAAGATAGGCAACATCCATATTACCCAACACAACTTTCTTTTGGCCTATGGCCAGGTATAGGTCTTCTGCTTTCGCTAATGAATGGAGATGGCACAGCTTGTCAATGTTTGGTGTGTCTTTGATAATCTCATGTTTTGCTAAAAACTCGTCAAGGATTTCTTCACCTTCTCTTTGCTGGATACGCTCTCTTTTACGAATGGCGGCAAGGATTTTTGCTTTCGCTTTTGCTGTTGTAGCTATGTGTAGCCATTCGTCACTTACCATGGATTTGTTTGACGATAGTATCTCTACTTGGTCACCACTTTGTAGTTTGTAAGTCATTGGAACCAACTTATGGTTGACTTTTGCTCCCATACAATGGGTACCAACTACAGTATGGATAGAGAATGCAAAGTCAAGGGCGGTGGCACCTGTAGGGAGTATTCTGATATCTCCCTTTGGTGTAAATACTAGGATTTCTGAAGCGTAGAGATTCAATTTGATTGTGTCAAGGAAGTCCATTGCGTCTGGCTGTGGGTCATCAAGGATTTCCTTGATGGTGACGAGCCATTTGTCGAGTTCGTTCTCCTTCTCTTCTTCTGTGGTCTCTCCTTCTTTGTATTTCCAATGTGCAGCAAAGCCTTTCTCTGCAATTTCGTCCATCTTCTCACTACGAATCTGAACCTCTATCCATTCTCCACGATTGCTCATGAGGGTTACGTGTAGTGCTTTGTAACCATTGGCTTTTGGATGGTTTACCCAGTCACGGAAACGGTCGGGATGGGATGAGTACAATTGAGTTAAAGCTACATAGATATTGAAGCATTCGTTTCGTTCATCGATATTGGCGCGAGGATGGAAAATTATTCGGACTGCAAGGATGTCGTATACCTCTTCAAATGGAATATGCTTTACTTGCATCTTTGTCCATATTGAATATGGCGATTTAATTCTTGCTTTGATTTCGTATTCGAAGCCCATTTGATCGAGCTGCTCGCGAATAGGAGCCGTAAACTCATCGAATACTGATTTACGTTTGCTTTCTGTGGCCTGGAGTTTCTTCTCTATTGCCTTATACTCTTCAGGATGTTCATATTTGAAACTGAGGTTCTCAAGTTCTGACTTGATGGCGTTCAATCCTAAACGGTTTGCTAACGGCGCATAGATGTAGAGTGTTTCTCCTGATATTTTATATCGTTTGTTTGCTGGCTGTGCTCCCAATGTGCGCATGTTATGGAGTCGGTCGGCCATCTTAATCAAGATGACACGAATGTCATCATTCATCGTTAGCAACAGCTTCTTGAAATTCTCTGCCTGTGCAGATGCTCTTTCTCCGAAGATACCTCCCGATATTTTTGTCAGTCCGTCTACGATTTGCGCAATCTTCGGCCCAAAGATGTTTTCTATGTCGTCAACAGTGTAGTCTGTATCTTCTACGACATCATGAAGCAAAGCTGAACAAATAGATGTCGACCCCAATCCTATTTCCGAACAGACAATCTGAGCCACCGCTATGGGATGCATGATGTATGGCTCGCCGGAGAGACGTCTTCCTCCTTCATGTGCATGACGTGCGAAGTTGAATGCTTTCGTAATCAACTCAACTTTTTTACGGTGCTTGGTATTCAGATAGGAATCTATTAAGTGCTGGAACGCTTCGTCCACCATCTTTTCCTCTTCCGTGTTTAGTTTTTTCTCTTCTTCCATAGCTGTCGTCAGTTAAAAATTGATACTACACTCAACTCCGTATGATTGGGGGGTATGAACTTTGTTCCATGCAGTAGCATTCTTGTCATGAATTAATGATGGACGGACTTTCATGGATAAGTTCTTGCTAATGTCGAAACTTGACAGCTCGGCATCAACATATGCATCGATGATTGACAGAACGTAGACGCCAATCATGCAGAACATACTCAGGTCGCGATAACGACGGTAGTAGTTTTTCTTACGTCGAAACAAGTCCTGAATGCGTGTTAGGTTGCGACTGATGTCATAGCTTTTAGGGACGAAGTTCTCATAACTTTTCGTGTTTGGGTCGTCGTCCATAATGTCAATATAGGCTTGTGAGTAGTCGTGATACATGGTGTTGTTCCAGTTCAAGGCATACACACATCCCAGAAAACCTCCGTAAATTAACGGTAGTTTCCAATATTTCCTGTTGTATATCTGACCGCCACCTGGAATGGCAATAGCTAACCATAACGCTTTCTTTGGGTCGGGGATAAACAGTTTTTTATCGTCAATGAACTGACGAATGGCTTTCTCTGTAGGTAGCACAATCTGAGAGGTGTGTATAGTGCTGTCACCTGTCAGCGTGTCCGTAACGGTTATTGCGATTCTGTTACGTCTAAGTTGTGCTTTGGGGATGATGGTATTGATCGTGTCTTGAGCAACAGCAACGAGCGACAAACATGCCATAACCAAGAACACAACAAGACGTGTGGTGCTTGACGTGTGTGTAAATGCTTTTTTCCCGATATGTCGTTTCGTTATGTTCATCCGAATAACTCTGTTGCTAGTTGTGAGTAGTAGGTCGACAGATCTCCATCGCAGGGGATAAGTGTGTGAAACACTTTGCTGCCGTAACAAATATGTATCTCCTTCAAGTTGATCGAGGTAGACCTTAAGGCGGTATTGACATGAGTGATGAGAAACCCTTTTATGGTTAATTGGGGGTTCAGACTGTTGCTCACGTCTTTAATGGTCCGTAACAATTCTGCTGTCCCTTCAAAGATGTCGTAGTCACATTTGATGGGAATGATTACCTCATTGGCTGCCGTCAGCGCATTCATGGTTAGCAATCCCAAAGACGAAGGGGAGTCAATCAGAATGTAGTCGTAGTCATCTTTTACGTTTGTAAGTAACCCTGCTAACACCTTTTCTCTGTTGGGAAGATGGAGGGCCGCAATCTCAAAACCGATCAGTTCTTTCCCACCGACAGCAATGAATAGCGCATGATTCTCTACCGTGGAAATACATTCATTCAACGTTGTCCTTCCTTCCATACATTCGGATAGTGGCAAAGCCTCTTGCGATGAGAGGTCGTAGCGGGACATGTAGTTGGAAAGTGGGTCAAGGTCGATGATCAATACCTTCTTTTTGTGCATGGCGAGTGCTTCGGCTAAATAGGTAGTGGTCGTCGTTTTCCCCACACTTCCTTTTTGATTGATTATTGCAATTATTTTGCCCATAAATGCCACTCTCTTTTGCTAACGAACTGCAAATATAGTGTTTTTCATTGGTTTCTCCGCATTTTTTTGCTTTTTTTCTTAACTCTTAACTCTTAATATTTAACTTTTTCGTACCTTTGCACTCGCAACGTAAAAAATATTTTATATGGACGACAGTTATCCGGCGAATTATTCAAGTAAAGCAGGATAGAGTCAAACCGAAGCATAGTAAGTTTAGACTCTATCGATTGAAGCAACCGATTTTTCAAACTTTTAAACAGAGTTTAAACTTATGCGAACTTATTGGAATTTTAATAAGGGCATTAAGCATCTTGACCAATGGGAGTCTGGATGCTGGATTCAAGTTACTTGTCCAGTTGAGGATGATGTGAAGTATCTGGTCGACGAACTGAAGATCCCAGATTATTTCTTGGAGGACATTTCCGATACCGATGAGCGTTCACGTTATGACTACGATGAACGTTGGCTGATGATTATTCTTCGTATCCCGCATCTCAAAAACATCACAAGCCGTAGTCCTTATACAACCATTCCGTTGGGTGTCTTGATTAAAGACGATAAAATTATCACGGTTTGCAATCAGGAAACAAAGATGATGGTAGACTTCATCAATCATCAGCAACGTAGAGGAGAGGGGTTCATCGATGCAACCGACCTCGTGTTCCGCCTCTTCCTGAGTGCCAGTGTGTGGTATCTGAAATACCTGAAACAGGTGAATGGTCTGATTGAGAAAGCAAAACGCAATCTTGACCACAACATCGATAACAAAGATCTCACAAGTTTGTCTCGATTGCAAGACAGTTTGACTTACTTCGCTACATCCATTCGTGGTAACGAAACCTTGTTGAGTAAACTGAAGTTCCGTTTGCCAGTCGATGACCTCGATGCAGAATTGATCGAGGATGTCAATATTGAGATGCAGCAGGCACGTGAGATGACGGCTATCTATGCCAACATCCTTGATTCTACGATGGATACTTATGCCAACCTCATTAACAACAACATGAACCGAGTGATGCGTCTGCTCACGAGTCTCAACATGATTATCATGCTGCCAACTTTGGTGGCAAGTCTGTTTGGTATGAACCTCGTGAATGGTATGGAGCAGAGCAACTGGGGATTCCTCGTTGCCATCATCATTTCTGTCATCATTACTGTGATTGGTTGGTGGTACTTCCGCAAACGTCAGTGGCTGTAATTCAATGTTCAACAGCCCCCTCGACTCTCGACCATCGACTCTCGACTTTAAATAGTAAATGGCTAAATGGTAAATGCGAGATGATTTTCTATTTCTCTGGCACGGGTAATACACGTTGGGTAGCTCAGTTTCTTGCCCAGGAACTGAACGACCGACTTCTTTTTATTCCTGACGAAATAGGTGGGGATATGCATTACAAATTGAAAGAAGGCGAACGCTTAGGCTTTGTCTTCCCTTGTTATGCATGGGGTGTTCCTCCGTTTGTAGAGCAATTCATCGAACGGGTGCAGATTGAGAATGTTGATTATCTGTACTTCGTCTCTACCTGTGGAGATGATACTGGTATGATGGCCGAAATATTCTGCGACGATGTGGCCAAGAAAGGTTGGTTCTGTACGTTGGGCTATGCTGTACAGATGCCCGAATCCTATGTTTGTCTGCCAGGATTCGATGTCGACCCGAAAGAGAAAGAGCAGCAGAAACTAACCAATGCTGTCAGCCGCATGAATCAGATAATTGATGATGTTATCGATGGACGTGGAGGTTTCGATACGATTCCAGGAGGCTTCGCATGGACCAAGAGTCGTATTATCCGTCCTTTCTTCAATCGATTCCTCATCAACGCCAAGTATTTCAAGACCAATGGGTCGTGTATCGGATGTGGTAGCTGTGTACAGGCATGTCCCTATCAAAATATCCATCTCAACGACAACAATCAGCCCGAGTGGGGTAGTTCGTGTGTCCAATGTATGCGCTGCTACCACCAGTGTCCTACTCATGCCATAGAGTGGGGCGTGTTCACCAAGAACAAAGGTCAGTATCTGTTTAAGGCTCCATTAGCGAATAAATAACACATTTTTCACTTTTCACTCTTCACTTTTCCTTTTTCACATGAGACACATTTTCCATTTTTCACTTTTCATTTTTCACTTTTCACTTTTCACTTTCATCCTCGTCCAGCCGATGTCTGCTCAAGATTCGTGGCAACTCGTCTGGAGCGATGAGTTCAATGGCGAAGGTCGTCCCGATGAGGCATCATGGAACTTCGAGATGGGCTTTGTGCGCAATCATGAAGACCAATGGTATCAGGCCGATAATGCTTTCCAACACGATGGGAAGTTGATTATTGAAGCACGACGTGAACATCGTGACAACCCTATCTACCAACCAGGCAGCCCTCATTGGGGGCGTGCTCGCCAGTATATTGAATACACCTCTTCGTGCATCACCACAGCTCGCAAGCGCACCTTCCTCTACGGGCGACTTGAAGTGCGGGCTAAGATACCCGTTGCGAGTGGTTCATGGCCTGCCATCTGGACACTCGGTACTTCGATGGAATGGCCTTCGTGTGGCGAGGTTGATGTGATGGAGTTCTATCGCGTGAATGGTGTGCCTCATATCCTTGCAAATGCCGCATGGGGAGGCGATCAACGTTGGAATGCCATCTGGAACAGCAAGCGCATCCCTTTCTCACATTTCACAGAACGCGATGCCCAGTGGGCCGATAAGTTTCATGTGTGGCGCATGGATTGGGATGAAAAGACCATGAAACTGTATCTCGATGACGAGCTGCTCAATACCATAGACCTCACGAAGACCATTAATGGCCGTCTTGGTCGAGGAGCCAATCCTTTCCAACAGCCCCATTACCTCCTGCTCAATTTAGCACTTGGAGGCGATAATGGCGGAAAAATCAACGACACAGCATTCCCCATGCGTTACGAAATCGATTATGTCCGCATCTATCAGAAGAAATTCTGACTTCTCAGCAGATTATTCATTTTTCACTTTTCACTTGAACCTCTTGAACTTTGAACTCTTGAACTTTTAATTTTTGGCTTTCGCCCAAAATGCTTCCGTTCGGCATAGTTCAAGCAAGCTTGGCTCTGCACTCACTTAATCGCATTTTTCATTTTTCACTTTTCACTTTTCACTTGAACCTCTTGAACTTTTTAAACTGACTTTAAACTTTAAACATTCAACTTTAAACTCTTTGTAGGCAGACTGCTCTTCACACTAACGTTTATCTTTCCCTTTTTCTTTGAGCTGCGCACCACAATCATAGCACGACCCTTCCAAGTCGTAACTTTTGCTGATGTGCTTGGTTCTGTGTCTTTCAGGTCGGCACTAGCTGCTGCCAATAGTCGGCCCTGTCCGCTTACGTTTACCTCGCAAGCGATGGAGGCTTCGGGACAAACGTTCCCTGCTTTGTCTACCACCTCTATAATAATGAATGACAAATCCTGTCCGTCTGCCTTCAGGTTGGTTTTGTCTGCCGTCAGACGCAACTTAGCAGGTTCTCCGGCTGTACATAATCTCACACTCTTGCCACCGGCTTCAACTCTCAATGTGCCAGCTTCGTAAGGCACCTTAAACACCGCCTTAAACTCCGTCTGGCGATCGATAGTTTTCTTGTCGATAAGCTTCTCGTTCAGGTACAGCTTAACCTCCGGCTCTTTTGTATAAACTTCCACTTCTATGGGCTTATTTTCCCAACCAGTCCAGGTCCACGATTCCCACATGGGCCATACACTCCATGCCGTCTCTCTTATCTTCCCATGATATCCGTCAGGCTCCTTCACGGCCATGTAGAGGACCCCCTCCATACCTCCCCGAGGGGCGGTTTCTACGTCCCCCTCGGGGGACAATAGGGGGGTCTCCCACAGCATCTCCCGATAGTGGCTGATAGGCTTCCTCCATCCTGTGATATCTACATCTCCACAATACGCTCCGTGCCAATCTGGTTGTCCTCCGCTGACATAATGCTCACCTGGACGTTCACCCTCATAATAGTAGCGTCCAATACCTGATTCGCCCAGATAGTCGAGACCTGTCCAAACGATGTCACCAACGATGTACGGATAGTCTTGCACCAATGCCCAGTTCTTGAAGGCATCTCGTGGATAACTCTCAGTCTGCCACATCACTCGATTCGGGGCGCGCTCATGGTCGCTCCTGTGCTTATGAATCATATAGTTATAACCCACCACATCGAGCACCTCAGCATGTGGGTCATAGATCTCCCAGTCGCTGTCCCACGAGCAGAGAGCTTCTGTCACAGGTCGTGTGTCATCCAGTTCCAGAATCGCCTTCTTCAGCTGTCGGGCGGTCGTGACGACACGTATATCCTTACGTTCTATCACCTCGTTTCCGATACTCCAGCAGATGATGCTCGGGTGGTTGATGTCGCGTTCCACCATTGCTTGGATGTCTTCGCGGAAATGCGAATCGAATAGGGTACTGTAGTCGTGTTGAGTCTTTGCCTCACGCCACCCGTCGAAAGCCTCGTCGATGACCAGCATGCCCAAAGAGTCGCAGGCATCGAGGAAAGCACGTGTGGTAGGGTTGTGGCTGGTTCGGATGAGGTTGAAACCTGCTTCCTTCATCAGCTTGACCTTGCGCACCTCTGCAGCATCGAAGGCCATCGCTCCCAACACCCCGTCATCATGATGCACGCAGGCACCGTTGATAAGCAACTTCTTGCCATTCAGCACAAACCCTTTCTTTGTATCGAACGCAAACGTGCGGATGCCGAATTTCACCCGTTGCTCGCCGATGATGCGCCCTTCCGATTTCAGACGAACCGTAGCCTCGTAGAGATAAGGGTCGTCGGGCGACCACAGATGAGGCTGCTCAATGCTGAAACTCCGTATATAAGTCGCCACCATACGGCCAATGAGTGGGATATTCTCAATTTTTTTCCGTTCCGACTCCTTCTCCTCAGGGACCACCTGCACCATTGTGAGACCCTTAGGAAGCCTTCTGGGTTGATCGGAAACGATGACCGATGGAGAGTACGACCGCCTTGGACTGTCATTCAGCGGTGTGAAACTACCACCCTTGATGATCACCTCCACATCGTCAATCCGACGAGTCATCTCACCCTCGTTCTTCACCCATATATTCATATCCACTCTGGCCCTCTCTGCACTCACTTCCGGCGTCCAGATGCGGACACCGTTCTCAGCGATGTGCAGCTGTGGCATAGTCTCTATCCACACGTGGCGATAAATGCCCGAACCGCTGTACCAGCGGCAGTTAGGCTGCTCCGAGTTGTTCACCTTTACCACCACCTCGTTCGTCGTTGATGTCTTCTTCAGATAGGGTGTTATGTCCACCGTAAATGGTGTGTAGCCATATTCATGCTGTCCAGCCTTCTCGCCGTTGACCAACACCTCAGCCTTCTGATACACACCCTCAAAGTGCAGCTTCACCAGAGAATTATCAGTTGACGATTGTCCATTATCAATTCTGAATTGTTTCCTGTATTCACCCTTACCCCCGGGAAACCATCCGCCACCAGTACCTGTCGCCCCTGTCTTAGGGTCGGGTGCAGCATAGATGTCCCAGTCGTGAGGCAAGTCAACCATTATTGTCTTTCCGTTTTGAGTGAATTGCCAACCATCATCAAACAATTGTTTGGTGGTCTGTCCCTTAGCAGCATGCGACAGACACAGTAAGGTAGTGCATGCAAGTAGTTGAAGTGTATTCATATTGGTAAAAATTTGTTTTCTGGTGCAAAGATAGTAAATTTAATTGATAATTGATAATTGACAATTGATAAAAGTGAAAATTAAAAGTGAAATGGCCAAGGGCCAAGAGCCCTCTCGACTCTTGACTCTCGACTCTTGACTTTAAATTGTGGCCAAGGGCCAAGAGCCCCCTCGACTCTCGACTCTCGACTTTAATTGGTTAAATGGTAAATGTGAGATGTTTTTTCTTTTCACATGGCTACGGCCACATCACACCCCGTTCTCATCTCTCTATAACTATTAATAGATGTTAAATATTAGGGCTTTGCAGAAAATAGTTTTCAAAATATTTGGCGCGTATTTAAATCCATTCTAACTTTGCCAACAAAAACATAAAGTAGTATGAAAAAAGAAAACACATTAACGCTGACGAGAGCAGAACTACAAGTGATGGAAATTCTCTGGAAGAGTGGGAAAGCTTTAGATGTGCATGAGGTGGTTGAGAACTATCCAGACCCCCAACCCGCTTATACGACAATCTCTACAGTCGTCCGCCTGTTGGCGATGAAAGGCTTCGTAGGCCACAAGAAAGGGAATGGCAAACAACATTTGTATTTCCCTCAAATCTCAAAAGCAGAGTATATTTCACAGTCTGTAAGTGATGTGAAGGCGAAGTTCTTTGGGGGCAGCGTATCTTCGTTCGTCAGTTTCTTCCTTCAGGAAGAGCAACTGAGCAAGGAAGAGTTGGAAGAAATAGCCAACCTTGCCCTTTCCCTCTCAACTTCCTCTTCTCTTAAACTCATGAACCCTTAACTTTTTTACTCATAAATACTTAAGTTTTTTACTCTTAAATCCTTAACGTTTATACTCTAAAACCCTTAACTTTTTCATCCACTATCATGGGAGCTTTCACCATATATGCCATCAAGTCCGCCATCTGTCTGGTGCTGCTATATTTGCCTTACACGCTTCTGATGCGGCGTGATACCTTTCATGCGTTCAACCGCACTTTGCTGCTTGGCATCGTGATGCTTTCGTTGGTGTTACCGCTCATGAAACCCCTCTCATTTCTCCCCCAAGGAGAGATGATTCCAAATCCGATAGAGAGCCTCGAAGAAGAAATAGAGATGACCTTAACCCTTCCCTTGCAGGGAGGGGAAGGGGGTGGGTCTCTTTTCTCCTCCCCCTCGGGGGAGGTTGGGAGAGGGGTTGTTGGGTCTCTTTCCTCCTCCCCCTCAGGGGAGGTTGGGAGAGGGGTGGGTCTTTCTTGGCCCTCCATCCTAATCCTCATATATATAATAGGTGTAGTAGCGTGTTTGGGTTGGAAAACCCTGCAGCTCATCCGTCTGCATCGCTACATTCCCTCCAATTGTCTGTGGAAAGATACAATTGACGGCATTACGGTCTATGGACATTTCGACGAAGTCTGCCCGTTCAGTTGGATGAACTCTATCGTGATTACAGATGAGGACTACAGGACGAACCCCTCTGTGATGCAGCATGAGCGGGCACATATCCGTCTGCACCATTCATGGGACAACCTCTTTATCTCTGCTGTCGAAGTGCTTCAGTGGTTCAATCCCTGCATCTGGATGCTCGACTACTCCCTTCGTGAAGTTCATGAATACGAGGCCGATGCTGAGGTGTTGAGTCAAGGTGTCACTCTGCAGAACTATCAAAGTCTGCTTATACGAAAAGCCATTGGTACCAGTTCCTACGCTTTTGCTAATAGTTTCAATCACAGTCTGCTAAAACGCAGAATCAAAATGATGATGAAGAAGAAAACGAATCGTTGGAGTTGTGCAAAAGCCCTGTACTTGCTCCCTGTGGCAGCTGTGGCCCTTGCTGCATTTGCCACACCTGAATTCGTTGAGAAGGCAGATGCCGTCATCGAAAGCAATCTGGAAGAATTGATGCCGGCCCCCCCCACAGATCCTTCACTTGTTGCATTGGAGTCACCTTCCTCTATAGACGAGCAACCTACTGAAGAACCTCTTGTTACGCCAGAAGATACTCCTAACATCAAATCAGGAGATGTCATCACCGGCACGGTGGTCGACGAGAATGGTGTGCCCATACAAGGGGCTCACATCACGGAACTTGATGATGATGGAAAATACATTTCTGGTGCTGATACTCATATTGAAACGGATATTAATGGTCGTTTCTCCTACAAGATTCATGACCCAGATCATCGTCTGGGGGTTGGTTTTGTAAGTCAGGGATGGCGTTCAACGAAGTTCGAATATCAGGAAATCAAGTTAACAAATACGTCGCCAAAGATTGTCCTGAAGACGGAGCCAGGACGAGAGACGCCTCCAATCGTTGCAACAGGAACGGTGACAGATACGAAAGGGAATCCGCTGATATATGCAAGAGTGTTTGCTTACAATGAATTAGGTGATATCAATGGATTAACACATCCAGATAACAATGGCCAGTTTTCACTTAGAGCATTGACCCCATACCCTGTAAAGAA
>CADBSN010000090.1 GCA_902797255.1 uncultured Bacteroidales bacterium
AATCGTCATATTGCCCAAAATACTACCAAGAACAGTGGCTCCAGTCACTTCGGAGGTCGCCGTTAAGGTTGTCAACTTAACACCGCCAACCTCTGTTGCGAATCGTCAGAAGAGCTGATACAAGCATCGTTCTGCTCTCGCAGTTCCATCAGTTGGCTCTATCATATGCCTCGCTAAAGGACTCTCAAAGGTGTGTCGAATAGGCACACCTTCTTCGTTATACAATTGGTGTTAGTAACTAAAAAAAACAGTTAAAGAACGCGAATTTTCAAACAGACGTGTGAAGGTCTTTTCATCGTTACAATATAAAAGGGTATCTTTGCAGAATCAAATATCAACTACTTATGAAGCAAACTATCATTACCACCTTACTCGCCCTCGCTACAATGGTTGGACAGGCCTTCAAGCCATTCCTTGTTTGCCTAAATGTATTCCCTTTTACTCATTTCTTCCAAGCATTAACAACCTCACCGATATACATGGAGTGAATGCCGGCGGGGAAGTTAGCATACATATTCTTGGGTACGTCGCTCTTGAAATTCTGAGGATCAAAGGGGGCTGCATACATAATCTTGCATTCGATCACCATCGTTGCCTCAGTGTAATAAGGCGTACCATTAGCAGTATAGGCTGTGTGAAGTCCCAAAGCCTGAGCCTTCTTATCTGGGCAAGCGTCTCCTGACGTCGCCAAGCGGTCAGCATCACGTCCACTTTTCGTTCCCATGTAGTTCAGCACCTTGCTGTCCTTTACGTCAAATGACATCACAGTGAAATACTCCGAGTCATCCATGAACTCCTTGGTGTAACGTTGTTCAGCGACATAGACAGTCAAGGCAGGACGCTGCCAAAGCGTACCGATACCACCCCACCCTATGGTCATGGCATTGCTCTTTTCTTTGTTTCCTGCACATAGCAACTGGGCGTCACGAAACCATTGGAAACCGTTATCGGTGAAGTCCTCAATCACATTGAATTTCTGAAGTCCGTTCGAAAGCTGGTCCTCACCGCTTTCTTCTTGAGCGGACATCTGGCTTGGCATAACCATCATGAATATGGCCAAGAATGCTGTAATAAATCCACTTTTCTTCATAAACTATCATAAATGTCGATGCAAATATAGCAAAAATTCTCTGATTATCACTATCTTTGCAAATAAAATTTGCGAAAACAGGTTGCACCTCAGCATAAAGCAAGCTTTCTGCATTAGGTTTGCATTGTTTTTGTCCGTTAATTTTAAGTGTATTTAGGTATTCACATGACTAAGATGAACTGATATGAAGATAATAGACGAACAACTGATTAGTGGCGTGGTGGAAGAAGCCAAGAAGTCGCCACGACTGAGAAAGAACTACAACTTCCACCAGAGCCTCGACGACAAATGTCACCGTTTCCTGAATGCCTTGGAGCCGGGCACTTTTATTCCTGTGTACCACCATCCAGACAAGGACGAGACCTTTGTCATCCTGAAGGGCAAGGCCAGAGTGACAACCTATAATGATAATGGCGAGGTTCTGGCAACTTGTGTCATCAGTCAGGAGAGCGGCACTTACGGTGTCGATATACCCAAGAACGTCTGGCATGGCTTAGAGTGTCTGACACCCGCCGTATTATTGGAATGCAAGGCTGGCCCCTTCGTTGAACACGAGGTAGATGGAATCCTGGAAATCAAGAGCGGCAAGGATATTTATCTTGCCGGAGGCTGCTTTTGGGGAACAGAGCATTACTTCAAACAAATTGAAGGTGTCGTGGAAACATCAGTTGGATTTGCCAACGGACATACTGCCAACCCAACGTATAAGGAGGTCTATACTGACACAACGGGATATGCTGAAACGGTGCATGTGAAGTACAATCCCAATGTGGTCAGCCTTGAATTCCTGCTGCAGATGTTTTTCAAAGCTATCGACCCGACAAGTCTCAACAAGCAGGGACATGACGAGGGAACCCGTTATCGTACCGGCATCTATTATACTGATTCAGAGGATTTATCCGTTATCGAAAAAGTGTTTGCTGAGGAACAGAAGAACTATCAGCAGCCTCTGGCAGTTGAGAAGCTTCCTCTGGAGAACTTCTATACGGCTGAAGAATACCATCAGGACTATCTCGACAAGAATCCTGACGGTTACTGCCATCTGCCTGTGTCACTATTTGAGTTCGCACGACAGGCCAAGGACGCTGGCAAAAAAGAATCCGCCAGCAACGGATACAGGCGCTCATAGTCTGCAATCTGGAATGAGATATGATCCTGTGTAAGCCATTATCAAGCCTCACGTGTCTACAATGCCCTGATGCACCAGCGTCTGGAGCCAGGCACAAAGGAGGCATTCAACGGCTATGTTGTCTGTCTGCACCAGCTCTATCTGATGGGAGCCGCCATGCAACTGAAACGCATGGGTTATCACATGACAAAGATGTAATCCATTCATTGCTATTATGCGCTGCATTTCATGACATCGTAAATTTCTCGAAACGTGACCTGTTTTCTGACACGACTTTCACCGTGGCTTTTGTCTGCGTCATCGTTTTTTTGGATAGTTATGTGGTATTTTGTTGGTATTTCCCCCAAACAGCAAGGTAGAGAAGAGTAAAAATGTGATAAGTGGTAAAAGAAAGGGGGATTTTTTACAAATGCGAACAATTGCGAACGATTAGACTTGGTAGAAACACAAAATAGTTGTACCTTTGCGGACATAAAAAGAGAAACTCAAATATGGAAGAAATCAGAATCTATCGCATTGTCTGGAAGAACATCTTAGCAGCCATCGTCTGCCTGGCATTAACAGCCTTCGGTATTATTGAGGCCATCA
>CADBSN010000091.1 GCA_902797255.1 uncultured Bacteroidales bacterium
AAGGACATCAGATAACGATGAATTGATGTATTTTGCTATCTTACAACGTTGAGCTTCACCACCAGAAAGGGTTCCAACAGCACGATTAAGACTGAGATATCCAAGCCCTATTTCATCGAGAGCTGTGAGACGTGCAGCAATAGCCTGCTTTAAATCTACAGCCAGAGGTGAATTGAGCGAATGTATCCACTCATTCAACCTAGATATAGACATGCTACACACATCAGCTATATTCTTACACTCTATTTTACAAGAAAGCACACGAGGACTGAGACGAGTACCACCACAATCAGGACAAACTCTCATCTTAAGCATAGGATTGAGTACTGCACTATGCAACAATCCTTCTTCTGAATTTATGATACTACGATACATTCGAGGAATTAATCCTTCATATTTAGCTGTCTTTGGCCAATTTGAAGGTGGATTCTTCAACTTAATTTGTGGACTATTTAAAAACAAATCCAACTCTTCAGGCGAATAATCACATATTTTCTTATCTAAGTCAAACAAACCACTATGTGCATAACGAATCCATCGCCAACCACCTTTACCAAATGCTATATAATGAATAGTATCTTCATCATTGAGACTCTTATTGAAATCAACTAATTTATGAATATCCAACTCACGTATTTCACCTAATCCAAAACAACGAGGACAACTACCTTCTGGATGATTGAAACTGAATGACTCAGCATAACCTACAAATGGTTTACCTACTCTAGAAAACAGTAATCGAAGTAATGCATAGATATCAGTATAGGTACCAACAGTAGAACGTGAATTATTTGAAGGCTTTTTCTGATCTATCACAATAGCAATAGGAAGATTCTCTATAGAATCCACATGAGGACGTCCATACTTTGGCAAGTATTGCTGTACAAAAGTAGGAAATGTATCATTCAATTCACGACGAGACTTAGCTGCAATGGTATCAAGCACTAATGAACTCTTACCAGAACCAGATACACCAGTAAAGAAAGTTATCTTATGTTTAGGAATAGAAAGTGACACATGATTCAAGTTATTTTCATATGCACCATTTATCTTTATGAGTTCATTATTCATGTTATCTACAAAACTTCAAAAATTACTATAAATAATATTTTTTTTTATTCTTATTTAAAATAAATGTATGATGATGATATTAGGCTGAAAATTATGTTTATAACTACTATTAATTCATTGAATGATAATAATTTAGATATTCATTTTTATGTTGATAACTGGTTGATATTTTTTTTAAAAAAAATTGAATTTTTTCTTGGTGATTTAGAAAAGTTGTTTGGTATAAAAAAATATGAAATAAGCAAATTTATTTATTATTTTTTTTGAAAAGATTTCAACATACTTTTCAACAATTTATTAACAGGTTTTCAACAGTTTCATAAGTTCATCAATGATATCAACTGCACAAGCTGATTTATCTTTCAGTGGATATTCTGTTTTATGATTTTGACTGATGATGGTAATTTTATTGGTATCATGACGAAAACCAGCTCCTTTGTCATTTAATGAATTTAATACGATGAAATCGAATTTTTTTCGCTTCATCTTATCCTGTGCATTGGTTTCTTCATCATTTGTTTCAAGAGCAAATCCTACTAGAAGTTGATTATCATTTTTTTTCTTTCCAAGTGCAGCTGCAATATCTTTTGTAGGTTTAAGACGAATGATGAGTTCATCACCTTTACGTTTTATTTTCTTGTCTGCAACTTTCTCAGGTGTAAAATCAGCTACAGCAGCACAGAGAATGGCAGCATTCATTTTTGGATAGATGTCCATACATGCTTCATACATATCCTGAGCTGATTCTACATGAGTAACATGAATATTAGGATGATTGAATACATCAGAATCAATAGTAACAGGACCTAATACCAATTCAACATGTATACCTCGTATAAGACATTCATGTGCTAATGCAATACCCATCTTTCCAGATGAGTAGTTTCCAATAAAACGAACAGGATCTATCTTTTCATAGGTAGGTCCTGCTGTAATAAGTATTGAAAAGTTATTCATGAAAATATTCATCTATGATTTTCACAATAATTTCTGGTTCTTCCATTCGTCCTTTGCCTTCGAGATGGCTTGCAAGAAAACCTGTACCTGGTTCGATAATATAATTTCCATACGATTTTAATAACTCAAGGTTA
The DNA here is from genome assembly GCA_902797255.1 of uncultured Bacteroidales bacterium. Classification (GTDB taxonomy): domain Bacteria; phylum Bacteroidota; class Bacteroidia; order Bacteroidales; family Bacteroidaceae; genus Colivivens. The sequence goes on from CADBSN010000091.1 coordinate 2,163, forward strand.
TGCTGGGTAGTAGGATGGGCATACATATCGAGATCCATAGCAGGAGCAATGAAGACAGGAGCTTTCATAGAAAGATAAGTGGTGATAAGCATATTGTCAGCTATTCCATGAGCCATCTTACCTATTGTACTTGCAGTAGCAGGAGCAATCAACATTATATCTGCCCATTGACCTAATTCAACATGTGAATTCCACGTACCATCTCTCTGTGAAAAGAATTCACTAATGACAGGTTTACTTGTAAGTGTAGAAAGGGTAAGAGGAGTGATAAATTCCTTACCTGAAGGAGTAATCACAACTTGTACTTCAGCACCTTGTTTAACAAAGCTACGAATAATGAGACATGCTTTGTAGGCAGCAATACTTCCTGTGATTCCAAGAACGATATGTTTTCCTTTCAATGCCATTTATCTACTATTTACTGAGTTGGATTTTCTTAAATTCCTGTTTGGTATTGAGTGTGAAGTCTCCTTGCATAATCCAAATATAATAGTTAGGATCTTTATCGAACACTTCTTTCACTACTTGACCTTTGTATTTACCAAAATTGAATATTTTCTGGCCTTTCTCATTTTTGATGATTCGTCCAGCATAATCAACTAAATTAGAATAAGATGAAAACTCAGAGAGGCTATCTATATCATTGGTGAGTTCTGGATAATAGTCTAATTGGGCTTCAAGTACATCAATAGTAGCACGTGTATCAGCCAATGCTGAGTGTGCATCTTCTAAATCTTGCTTGCAATAGAACTTATAAGCAGCAGATAGTGTACGTTGTTCCATCTTTTTGAAGATTACGCATACATCTACGAATTTACTATTGGTAAAATCTATGGTGATACCTGCACGTAAGAATTCTTCTACTAAAAGAGGAATATCAAAATGATTAGAGTTATATCCACCCAAATCACAGTCTCTGAATATTTCTTGTAAATCAGGAGCAATTTCCTTGAATGTAGGGCAGTCTTTAACATCTTCATCATAAATACCATGAACAGCAGATGCTTCCTTTGGAATAGATACTGTTTTACCTAATATATCAACAGGACGAATTCTCATTGATTCAGACCTCTCATTACCACAAGGATAAATCTTAATGTAGCAAAGTTCCACAATATGGTCCTTTGCTACATCAGTTCCCGTAGTCTCCAAATCGAAGAATACGATAGGTTTATTTAAGTTGAGTTTCATTCAACGATTCTAATCATTTAACATCATTGGCATAAGCAACATCAACAAGTCTTCATTTTCTTCTTGTTCAGCAGGTACGATTACACCAGCACGACTTGGATCTGCCAATTCAAAGATTACTTCCTGTGAAGATATACTATTGAGAATGTCTACCAGGAAAGGACCTTTGAAACCAATATTCATTGGATTTCCTTCATATTCGCAAGTGATGCTTTCTTCTGCATTAGTTGCAAATTCGCTGTCTTGAGATGAAACCATCAAGGCATTATTGGATATTCTGATTTTGATGAGGTTGGTACTTTGACTAGCAAATACTAATACACGACGTAAAGCTCCAATCATTGCCTGACGATCAATTCTGATTTTGAATGGATTATCCTTTGGAATAACAGAATTATAGTTAGGATAACGACCTTCAATAAGACGACAACTGAGTTCATAATTATCTACACTTATTTCTGCGATGTTATCATCTAATTTGATGACAATTTCACTATCGTCCTTTACTAGAATATCCTTTAGTGTCTTTGCAGGCTTTTTAGGAAGGATGAAAGAAGTACTTTGTTCACTATGAACAGCAAAATTACGATTACGAACCAACTTATGGCCATCACTTGCTACGAATGTTATATTGTCAGGCATGATATCAAAGAACACACCATTCATTACAGGACGCAATTCATCATCAGCTGTAGCAAACAATGATTTATTGATTCCGTTGAACAATGCATTATTTTCAATCTTAACAGTTTGAGCACCTTCGCTAACACTCTTCATAATAGGATAATCCTCTCCACTCTGGCCATTGAATTCGCACTTACCATTCTGATATTTGATAATCACCTTAAAGTCTTGATCGTTGATGGTGATTTTTACTGGCTGATCAGAAATTTCCTTCAATCCATTAATAATCTGAGTTGCATTGAGAGCAAACTTACCACTTCCTTCAGCTGAATTTACTTCAAGCGTTGATATAAGTGTGATATCTCCGTCTGAAGCTGTCATTTTCAAGATATTATCTTGAAGTTCAAAAAGAATGCAGTCAAGAATAGACAGGGGATTCTTTGAATTGATGACCTTGTTTAAAGTCTGTAAACGATTACAGATTGTAGTACTTGAAATCTTGAAATTCATATGATATTATTGATTTTGAAAATTTCTATTTTGGTATGAATAATCTTATTCATTTGATGCTTTGGACTACAAAATTAGCTAATACTTTTGAATTATTGAAAGAATTCTTGTGAAATCTATTGTAGTTGTACGAATTTTTTGTAAATTCGCACTGAATTTAATGAATTAATTATGGAAATTACAGGAAAAGTGATTGCTGCACTTGAGCCAAAAGGCGGCATCTCTAAAGCATCGGGAAATCCTTGGAAAATGCAGGATTATGTGATTGAAACTAACGAACAATATCCACGTCGTATGTGTTTCAATGTGTTTGGTGAAGATAAAATCAATCAATTTAATATTCAAGTAGGTGAAGAAATCACAGTTTCTTTCGATATCAATGCTCGTGAGTATCAGGGACGTTGGTTCAATGATATTCGTGCATGGAAAGTTGAAAGAGGAACACCTGAACAGCAAGCTGCACCTATACCAACAGATGAAGTTCCCGTAGTAGAAGCACCAACAGCTCCAATGCCTACATTTGAGTCAGAGGAATCGAATGATGATCTTCCATTCTAATCATCTGAACGGATAGACCACTTCTTCGCTTCGAGGACCTAAGCCACCATACCAATTGGCACAGCGTACACTGTAGCAAGCTCCTTCATACGTCTTTCCTACATTGTAAGTTGGTTCTGTAGTAAAAGCAATGATCTTACGATCTCTGCAAATGGCATAACATCCAGCTTCTGGAATATCTTCCCAAGTAATGACCTTACCTTTTGCTTTCAAGATAGGTGGTCGTACTTGGGATGCTTTGTCTTCAGGATACCACCCTGGAAACACCTTATCTACTGTATAGTCTTCTGCTTCCTTATCTGTTAGAGTTGGCTGATAGCTCACTTGAGTAGGTTGACCATTTGTATTGTTGAATACATTCTTGCGTTTGCTCAAATCGAGCAGACTAAAGAAACCGTCAGTACTATTATATTCTGCGAAAAGTGCAGGAATTGTTCCATGCATCTCACACCATCCTTCAGGACTTGGAGTCACATTCATTGAACAATTAAGGAACACACATCTAGGTGAATTTTTCCAAGGACGACCTAGGTGGAATCTTCCATTCTGTTCACTATCTCCGTCAATATAGCAGTCAGCAAACACATATCCATATTTGCTACCAGCTGCTGTAGCAGGAGCGGTGATGACATCTCTACTTCCTGTTTTCCCTCGAGGTAACATCCGGATATTACAATGATTGAAATAGACGGTTCCTCCTCCACATATAAAATCTACAGTTCCACTAATCTGACAGTCCTCAAGATAGGTAGTTCCTCCATCATTGGTGTAATAGGTGTCTTGAGTACTAAGCAGACTGACATTTTTTAAGATATTGCCCTTACAGTTTTTCTCATTCAGAGCAACAGCTCGATTGGCAAATGCATTAGGGTCATTCTTATAATTTGACCAAAACTCTACATCTTGAATATATGTACTGTCAGCACCTTTACAAAATAGGGTACTGGTGATGCTGATACCTTCATGCTGAGGACAATTTTCAATTTGTGTGGTTTGCCATGTATCGCCAATAATAGATGTGTTTGGAGCAGTAAGTGTGGTCATAGGGCTAGGAAATTCAACTTTCACTCCATTTTCAACAACAAAGATGGTGTTGCCTTCACCTTTTATTCTATAATAACTGGGACGAATGAATATTCTATAACGGCGTTGTTTGTTCTCTCTAGTGTTTGCTGCTTGAATGGCTTGCACGAAATTGCCATTATCTGGCACAATGAAATCGTATGTCCATTTGTTTTGAGCTTTAATGGTGCTACAAACAAATAATGATAGGATGAAAAGTAATATCTTCATTTCATCAAATATTTTTTTCCTTCGATAATTGTAATTCCTTTATATAATCCGTCAACCTTTATGCCTGAGATGGTATATTTGTCATTGATTGTACATTTGTCATTAATTGAAGCGTAGATACCCATTTCATATTGATCTGCGAAGTACTGATCTAGAAAATCCAGCCGATGTTTCAACCAATCAAGGATATAGTATAGTTCTTCTTCAAAATTCAGGGTAAGGAACGAAATATCACTATCTCCACTCCAGCGTTCTTCCTCACGTGTAGTTGCTCCACTATCATGTATTAAATCATAATAATGACGATATATGTTGGCGAGGTTATTGTATGAAAACACACCTTTTCGCAACTGTATGTATCTGTTGGTGAGCTTATTTTTAAAATTGTCTGTGTTCAGTTCTAAGAGTCGTGTTCCAATATAGGTGGGAACAAAAGGATTTGCATTCCATGCAACATAATCAGGATGAAGTGGATTGTTGGTATAATTCTGTCCAACGGTGCAATCCATATCCCATAATGCAGGTGTAATTGTTTTATGATTTTGCTTGTCGTATACAGCCCAATAGACGTTTTTGGCTGAAAGGTCAAAAGCATTGAGGACGTTTAAAAATAAGTAGTAATCAATGAAGACTGGGATATCAATATATTCGGCAATGTGGTCTGAAAACTCTGATGGACTTGATGAATAGACGAATTTAATGGCATTATACAAGGTGCTATAGTCAGAAGGACACACCTCATCTAACTTTGGATACTTAAGTTCAAAAACATCCCAAGTGGGCAGAGAATTATCGTATTGTTTAGGGTTATTCCAAAAGGTAGCGTAACCCCATCCGGTTGCTTTCCACAAACCACCATGTATCTGCAAACTTGTTTCGTTGTATTTGCGAAGTTTGAGTTGTTTTCTGTCGATAGGTTCGCAGAAATTATAAATCCCATCATACCTGTCATTGAGAAATAGTTCTACCACTTCACCTCGTGACGCAGTATATACATCTGATTCTACAACAGAATAATAGGGTTTGGTTGCAAAGTCGTTCCAAATCTTTCCTGCAATCAGATTACGAAGCCTGAACATATCTACTTGTCCTGCATCGAGAATCCAATTATTGTCTTTTCGTAATAAGAAAAAAGAATAGTTTTTCTTTTCACCCTGTTCATCAATAAACTTAATCTTATAGTTACGCTTATGTTTTGTTGGGCCATTGGTGCTTCCGCCTCGCCACTTAATTTCTGCATTCATTACTTGTGTGGCTTGAAGTTGATCCATTAGCTCAACAACGCCGAATGAATAATTGGTATTAAAATCACCAGATAGGTGAAGAATGGGCAGAAACGTAAATGAGAGGGTGTAGTGGTTGATTTTTCCGTCAAATTCAACGCTGATGGGATATGATTTATTTCCCTGTATCAACTGAAAAACAACAGGTTGAGCGATTGATTGGTTGTTAACAGTCAGCTGTTTCCATGCTGAGTTCTTGGATAATGTGATGGTGGCTTGGAAGTCCCTTCCCCAATAGCTCTTAGGAATAGAAACCAGAAAAGAACGGGTTCGTTGGTCAAAACAAGGCTCAATTCCGTTGATACAGAATTGTGCATAAGTACAAATGCAAAGAAGCAGTCCTAATCCTATGAGCATCAGTCGTTTTACAGTATGCTGAGCATTTGGATGGCTGGTGCGATTATTTACTGTCCTTTTGTTCATGTATATTAGATAATCAATCCTTTTATTCAATCCAACTGTCCCTATCGAGATTTCTGTATCCGATTGCCTCACCTATGTGGCTCGACAGAATCCGCTCCGAACCATCTAAGTCTGCGATAGTACGTGCTACTTTTAGGATACGGTTGTAGGCACGTGCAGAAAGATTCAAACGTCGCATAGCATCACGTAGACGTTCTGTACTTTGTTCGTCAAGTTGTGCATATTTCTGTAACAGAGCATTATTCATTTGGGCATTGCAATAGATGCCTTTCTCGTGTTTATACCTTTCTTCTTGAATCTTTCGGGCATTGATGACACGTTCTCTGATGACCGCAGATGATTCTCCCTTAGGGGCTTGAGCAATATCATCAAATGGAACACTAGCCACCTCAACCTGTATGTCAATACGATCCATTAATGGGCCGCTGATTTTGTTCATGTATTTTTGAATTTGTCCAGGGGTACAAACACATGGATGTGTTGGGTGATTATGGTAGCCGCATGGACAAGGATTCATAGATGCAACCAACATAAATGAACAAGGCATTGTGATGTTGTATTTTGCCCTTGAGATAGAAATCACTCTGTCCTCAAGCGGTTGGCGAAGGGTTTCCAATACAGATTTGGAAAATTCTGTGAATTCATCGAGAAATAGGACACCATTATGGGCCAGACAAATCTCACCAGGCAAAAAATTCGTACCACCTCCTACAAGAGCAACATCAGAGATGGTGTGATGTGGAGCACGGAAAGGCCGTTGGGTGATGAGTGATGTCTTGCTACTCAATTTTCCTGCTATACTATGTATCTGAGTCGTTTCCAGACTTTCTGCAAGTGATAAAGGTGGTAGAATGGATGGCAGACGTTTGGCCATCATCGATTTACCGCATCCAGGACTGCCAACAAGAATGATGTTGTGTCCACCTGCAGCTGCTACCTCGAAAGCTCTTTTCACATTTTCCTGACCCTTCACCTCATCAAAGTCAAAATCGAATGATGATTGATTGGCATAGAATTCTTCACGTGTATTAATCCGGGTGGGTTCAAGGGAGGTAGTCCCAGCAAGGAAACCAACAACATCAAGGATGTGTTTTACTCCGTATACCTTGATTCTATTAACGACGGCTGCTTCTCTCACATTGCCTTCAGGAACGAACAGCCCTTCATATCCCATCTCCCTAGCCTTGATGGCAATCGGTAACACGCCTTTGATAGGTTGAATCGAACCATCCAAACTCAGTTCACCCACAAACATGTATTTCCCTATGTCTTCTCTCTCGAAGGTCTCCATTGATAGCAAGATACCAATAGCAATTGGCAAATCAAAGCCCGACCCTTCTTTTTTGACATCTGCTGGGGCCATGTTTACAACTATCTGCTTCAAATTGATTTTATAGCCATTCGTTATAAGGGCAGAAAGTACACGTTCTTGACTCTCTCTTACGGCAGTATCAGGTAAACCTACGATTAGGAAACGAGGTTGTGGACTTCTAGTAACATTTACTTCTATCGTTACAGGAAGGGCTTCAAGTCCTTGAAGTGTGGCAGAATCAATTTTTGCTATCATTATTCTTTCCTCCAAAAGCCATGTGTGAATAATATAAGGATAGGGAATATCTCAAGACGGCCTATCAGCATTAAGATAGAGCAAACGATCTTTGCTGTTGGGCTGATGACTGCCCAGGAGTGTGCGGGCCCATAATAGCCTAATGCTGGTCCTACATTGCTTAAGGACGATAGCGATAGGCTGAATGCTTCTGTGAAGTCCTGACGTAATACAACGGTAAAGTCGTTCATTGCTATATAGTTTTCATCTACACCACATAAGACGAGGATGAAAGCTCCAAGGAATAACGATCCGACAAACAATGAGACAAATGCCAAGAGGGTTTTCTGGATGGAAGTAGGAATAACTTCGTTGTTTAGCTTGACTGGCGCTACCACTCTTGGGTGCAGAATACGCTTGAATTCATTATGTAAACCTTCCCATATGATGGCCCAGCGAATACACTTAAAACCACCAGAAGTAGAACCAGAACAAGCGCCTGCAAACATGAGAAACAACATTATTGGCATTAGTGCCTGTGGCCATAAAGTATAATCACATGAAGCAAAACCTGTGGTGGTCTGGATGGATACTGTGGTGAAGATTGCTTGACGGAATGAGAGTTCAAAATCTCCGTTGTTGTTATGTATCATGAGAGATACTGTACATATTGCTGTTGTGATTCCTACAATAGCAAAATACACTCTTAGTTCTGGATTCTGGAAGAACTTACGGATTCGTCCTTTCAGTACCGTATAAAATAATAAGGTGTAGTTGACGCCAGAGAGAAACATGAAGATGGTGGTCACATATTCTATCGAAGCTGAGTTCCATTGTTCATGGAAGAATGCTGAATGGGGAGAAAAACCACCTGTTCCTGTGGTTGTCATCGCTATATTGACCGCATCAAATAGGTTCATGCCGCAAATTAAAAGTGATGCAATGCATAATATTGTGAGCAAGAGATAGACTGAGCCGATCCATTTCACCGCGACACTAATACGAGGATGTATTTTTTCGTGCAAAGGTCCTGTTGTTTCTGCTGCAAATAATTTAACTTCACCTACCCCAAATGCTGGTAAAATGGCAAGTGTAAAGAAGATAATGCCGATACCACCAATCCATTGGGTTACGCTACGCCAAAACAGAATGCCTTTTGGTAGGATATCAATATCGTCTAATATCGTAGCTCCTGTTGAGGTGAAGCCGGACATGGCCTCAAAGAAAGCGCTTGACATATCTGGTACACTTGCTGTCAGAACGAATGGTACCATACCAACGAGAGAGAATATCAACCATACTAGCGATACGATTAAGTAACCGTCCCTACGTCCCATATTCTTTCCTGCCCTCCAGCCAATACCTCTTCCTACAAGACCCAACACGATGGTAATCGTGAGTGTCCACAAGTATGGCATCACGTCTTCCTTATAAATCAACGCAACTGCCATTGTGACGAGCAAGAGGCCTGCTTCGATGAAGAGGAGCATGCCCAGAACCTTGAATATTTGGCGCCAGTTAATCATGCTTTATGAAAAGAATTTCTCAATCTTCTTTAATGCCAAACTTCCGCAGAACACTACCACACGGTCGCCTGCCTGTAGTTGGGTTTTACCAGATACCAGTTCACCTCTTCCATCACGTATCATACCTCCGATATTCACGTTGTTAGGTATACCTGTGTTCATGATTGGTTTTTTCGTGACTTTCGAACCTTCTTTCACAATGAATTCTGCTACGTCGGCATCAGCTACAGTCAGCATCTTTACGTTATTCACATCGGCTTTCAGCAGCATCTGATAGATGTGGCTGGCTGCCACCATTTTTTTGTTGATGACAGTACCTACATCGAGCGATTCTACCATATCGAGAAAGGCTAGATTCTCTACCTGAGCATAGGTGTTGCAGATGCCGTTTCTACGTGCTGCCACACAAGCTAGAATATTTTTTTCATCGTTGTTGGTGAGTGCAGCAAATGCTTCGATGTGATTATAGCCTTCATCCTGTAAGAGATCAAGGTCATAACCGTCGCCATTGAGAATCATCGTGCGATGTTTGGTGATGCGTCCCAATTCTTCACATCGTGTAGCATCTTTCTCGATAATCTTTACAGAGTAGTTGTCTGGGATAGCTCCATCTGTTCTCACTGCCAGTTTGCCACCACCAATAATCATCACGTGTTTCACCTGTGGATAGTTGTCCTTTCCTGTCAGGTGGCGTATATTGTTGATCTGGTCTCTGGTTGTCATAAAGAATACGAGGTCGTTCGATATGATTATCTCATCACCGCTTGGGATGATAGTTTCGTCTTTTCGCTTGATGGCTACAACATGAAACCTGTGGCCGTCCATACCGATTTCTTTCAGTGTTCTGCCTATCAGCAGGTTTTTGGCATTCGTTTTCTGCTGTTTGTCAAGTGGGTTGATGGCGTGCATCTTCACACTGAGCAGTACCAAGCCACCGTCGAACTCCCATAGCTGTCTCACCCAACTGTAGCCGATAGATGCAGCTAACTCTTTGCCTGCCAAATATTCAGGATAAATGAGCGAACTGATACCTGCGTTTTCAAACAGTTTCTTGTTTTCTTCCGATAGGTATTCATAGTTATCAATGCGGGCAACGGTACGTTGGGCACCCAGTTGCTTTGCAAGCATGCAGCACAGGAGGTTTTCACTCTCATTAGGAGTGACAGCAATAAATAGGTTGGCGTTTTCGATACCAGCCTGTTGCAACCCCTTGATGGAGGTTGGTGAGCAGACAAGGGTCATGATGTCAAGATCGTTGTTGAGCTTGGCAAGACGTTCTTCCTGTTCGTCTATCAGGACGATGTCCAGATTTTCTTTTGAGAGCATCTGTGCCAGATGGGTACCGACAGCACCAGCTCCTGCAATCACTATCTTCATTGTTCTATCTGTTTACATATTGCGTCTGCATCCAGATGGATGAGTTTTCTAAGTTCTTTCACTGAACCGTGTTCCACGAACTTGTCAGGGATGCCCATCCGCTCCACCTTCACAGAAAGATTGTGGTCGTTGATATACTCGAGTATAGCACTTCCGAATCCTCCGTTCAGGATACCGTCTTCTACTGTGATAATACGGTTGAACTTCTCACACACCTCGTCAAGGATATCTGTGTCAAGTGGTTTCAAGAATCGCATATCGTAGTGTGCTATACTCAGCTTCCTGCCTGCGTTGGCTGCGTTCATTTCTGCCATGAGGATGGCTTGGGCTGCTTCTGTGCCTATAGGACCAATGGTGAGGATGGCCAGGTCCTCGCCATCTTTTAGTTTCCTGCCTTTGCCAATTGGGATTTCCTCAAACGGACATTTCCAGTCAATTTGTGAACCCTTTCCTCGTGGATAGCGGATGACAAATGTTCCTTTGTTTGGCAACTGAGCTGTGTACATCAGTTTTCTCAACTCGTGTTCATTGAATGGTGATGCGATGGTGAGGTTCGGAATTGGACGAAGGAATGCCATATCATAGGCACCATGATGGGTCGGACCGTCTTCGCCCACGATACCTGCACGATCCAAGCATAGCACCATATTTAGGTTCATGATGGCAGCATCGTGTATGATGTTGTCGTAGGCTCGTTGCATAAACGATGAGTAGATGTTGCAGAATGGCATCAGTCCGTCCTTGGCCATTCCGCCAGAGAAAGTTACGGCATGTCCTTCTGCGATACCTACATCGAACGTACGGTCGGGCATTGCCTTCATCATGATGTTCATCGAGCAACCTGTTGGCATCGCAGGTGTTACACCTACAATTTTGTTGTTCTGTTGAGCCAACTCCAGTAAGGTGTTGCCAAATACATCCTGAAACTTTGGTGGCTGTGGAACGTTTGCATCTGATTCGATACGTTCGCCCGATTCATAATCGAACTTACCTGGTGCATGCCACACAGTTGCGTTCTGCTCTGCAGGTGCATATCCCTTACCTTTGACAGTATGCAGGTGTAGAATCTTAGGCCCTTTCATGTCTTTGATGGCACGCAGAATCCTTACCAGTTCCGTCACCTTGTGACCATCTGTAGGACCGAAATAACGGATGTCGAGACCCTCGAAGATATTCTGCTGGCTTGTCAGCAAAGATTTCATACTGTTATTGAAACGTAACAGCCCTTTCTTGCGTTTGTCGTTAAGGAGCCCCCACTCATAAAGTTTTAGCGATGCTTTGTAACGTAGTGAGTTATAGGTACCGCTGGTGGTGAGGTCAAGTAGGTATTCACGTAATCCACCCACACTTTTGTCAATCGACATGTTGTTGTCATTCAGGATGATGAGCATGTCGTTAGGGGTACTTGATGCGTTGTTCAATCCTTCAAAGGCCAATCCACCGCTCATAGCTCCGTCGCCGATCACAGCAATCACCTTCCTGTCTATACCCTGCTGACGTGCAGCTACGGCCATACCCAGCGCAGCTGAGATGGAGTTCGATGCATGTCCGCAACAGAAGGTGTCATATTCACTCTCTGTGGGAAACGGGAACGGTTTCAATCCGTGAAACTTTCGATTCGTACCAAACCGGTCTTTCCTACCAGTCAGTATTTTGTGTGCATATGCTTGATGTCCTACGTCCCACACGATACGGTCATTAGGCGTGTTAAACACATAATGTAACGCCACGGTGATTTCAACCACTCCCAAACTCGAAGCCAGATGTCCTGGATTGACCGACAACTCTTCGATGATGTCCGTTCGGAGTTCCTTACACAACTGAGGTAGCTGTCCGATTCTCAGCTTTCGCAGATCCTCCGGATATTCTATTTTCGATAATAGTGTGAATTCGTTATTCGCTTCTGACATAATGATCAATTCATAACCCTCACCCTCAATGAGGGTGTACATGATTCTTAACTTGCAAAAGTAATGCTTTTTCCCGAGTTCACAAAGCGAAAAACCTACTTTTCCGCATTTTCATGCAGAAATCATGCTATTACCCCTCATTTTTCAGTTGTTTGATGAAAATTCTCGGATGTTTTTCATCAACGCGGAACGTTCATTAGTTGTGTAGGTTCATGACTTACCCATTCATTATATGGATTTGCGAAAAAATGATGTCCCCATTTGTTGCCGAATACCACACCCATCGGCTGTCCGTTGCTTTCCCATATTGCCACCTTTGCTTTATACGGCCAATCCACTTTATGATATGGGTCCCTGTCATCATAATGAAGGATAACCTCATAGAATTGTTTGCCGTTACATTCTCGCATTTCCGGTACCAATGAGTTGATTGAGTTAAGCGTCTGCATTCCTGTGATTTCCACGCTTATCTTAGTATCTGGATAGCCTCCAAGTGAGAACTTCTTTACTACCTCGAGGGCCTTTCTTCCAAGATAGCTGTTTCGCTGTGTTTCGTCCAATTGGCTGAGATTGTTCTTGGGTGTTATCTGCTTTTCTTGTAAATAATGCAAATAATGAGTACCTTCTGGGTTGTAACTATTTGATTTGAATAATGGTGCGAAAAACTCTGAAGCAATTACAAGTGAATCCACCCTTGCCTTGTTGCCCTGATGCACGGCTTCGCCCAGTTGATCCATAAACATCAGCAGCATCTGAACTTTTCCTGCTACCTGAGGTGCCCATTGTGTGGCACATTTCTTACCTACGAAAATGTCATACGTCTCTCCATCCAACACCATTGGTGGCATATAATAATTCAAATCCCAACTCTCATCGTTGAACCTGATCCAAGG
>CADBSN010000092.1 GCA_902797255.1 uncultured Bacteroidales bacterium
CCTGGCCCCACATCGATGCTTAATCCGCAGAAATCTGCATGTCCAATCACATACTGGATAGGTTCACCTTTCATCAATCGACTGATTGCCTTTTCAAGCTTAACGACTTGATTTTCATCCATTTCATCGTCTTTTCCCATCAAAACATCCGCTTGAGAAAGGCCACAATACTCTTCTAACAACAGGAATCCCATTGCTTGAGCTTCACCCTTCTCATACAGAGTGGCCAATTGTCTGCGTATATCTTGAAATCTCTTTCCCATTTGTTTATGGGTACAAAGATACGAAAAAAAAAAATACTCGCAAAGCATTCTCTGTTTTAACTTTCTATTTTCCCTTAGGGGCTGCAAATTTTTCCCCTAGGGATTGCAAAAATGGAATGGAGTGCACATATTTATCTTTTTCTTTGGTGGTGTCGTTTTTTGTTCGTACCTTTGTCCGTAATTATCAGACAAATGGGGGTTCCTGATGAGCTCCCTCTAAACGAAAATCGATATGAAAAGACTGAAGAATATTTTGGCAGAGGCACTTTGGATTGCCTTGTTTGCCGTGATAGCTGTGGTGTATTTCTATCCAGCAGACTTCGATGGACGTCGACTGAATCAGCACGATAATAGTGCTGCAGATGGATTGGGTGTGGAAGTTAACCAATATCGTGAGAGTCATGATGGGGAAACTCCTCGTTGGACAAACAGCGTATTTGGGGGAATGCCAACTTATCAGATTGCGCCATCGTACGACTCTACAAAAAAGATGTCATTCATCGAGAAGGCCTATCATTTGTGGTTGCCTGATTATGTATTCTACATCTTTATTTCGATGCTAGGATTTTACATCCTGCTTCGTGCTTTTGACTTCCGCAGGTGGATGTCAGCCTTGGGAGCCATCGTGTGGGCTTTCTCAAGCTATTTCTTCATCATCATTGCTGCAGGTCATATCTGGAAGGTGTTGACTCTGGCTTATATCCCACCAACAATTGCCGGTATCGTACTCTGTTATCGTCGCCGCTACCTGCTAGGATGTGCTGTAACCGCGTTGTTCGCTTCGTTGCAGGTGTCGAGCAACCACGTTCAGATGACCTATTATTTCCTTATTCCTGAAATTCTGATTGTTCTCGCATATTTGGTTGAGAGTCTCTTGCCAAAGAAAGAACAAGTGGTGGAGGAACCCGTTAAAGAACCTTCGTGGTGGGATAACCTCATCGGTATCTTCAAGAAGCAACCCAAGAAGGCTCCTGCAGAGAAACCAATCGATTTCAAGGCGTGGTTGAAGGGCTCCTTAACAATCGTTATTGCTGCTGCTCTAGCTGTTGGCTTGAATGCTTCAAATTTGTTCCATACCTACGAATATGCCAAGGACACTATGCGTGGAAAGAGCGAGTTGGTGAAGGCACAGAAGGTGGACGACCAGACGGATAGCGGATTGGAGCGTAGCTACATTACCGCTTGGAGTTACGGCATCGGAGAGACATGGACCTTCCTCATTCCAGACCTGATGGGTGGAGCAAGCGTTCCGCTGAGTCAGAATCCAACAGCGATGAAGAAGGCTGATCCTACATTTGCCAACGCTGGAATCTACAATGGAATGCCACAATACTGGGGTGAGCAGCCAGGTACGAGCGGCCCTGTCTACCTAGGTGCGTTAGTATGTATGCTATTCGTACTTGCTCTCATCGTTATCCCGAACAAAAGTCCGATGAAATGGGCTCTTATCATAGCGACCATCTTGTCCATCCTACTTGCTTGGGGTAAGAACTTCATGGGATTCACAGATTTCTTTATCGATAACATCCCGTTGTACTCGAAATTCAGAACTGTCAGTTCGATACTTGTCGTAGCTGAGTTTACAGTTCCTTTGCTGGCGATGTTGGGTCTCAAGCGTTTTGTGGAACTGAGTAAGGAGAAAGAAACGCGTGGAAAGATGATGCGAGCGCTGTTTATCAGCTCTACTATTACTGTAGTGATATGTGCCGCCTTTGCAATGGGTCATACCGCCATCTTTGGTGATTGCATCAGCAGTTCGGATCGCAGCAGCATCGACCAATATGTTGGGATGGGTTATTTCGACCAAGCTACGGGTCAGCGCATACTTTCCAGCATGTCCGACATGCGTGGAGCGATGTTGTCCGCTGATGCTTGGCGTTCTGGTTTCATCATCCTGCTGGGCAGTTTCTTCCTCTTCCGAATCGGACGTGGTAAACGTTCTACGCTTTTCATTCCGAACTACATGTGGATTATCGCCATCTGTTTAGTGGATATGTGGATGGTGAACAAACGCTATCTCAATGACAAGATGTTCGAGACACCACGTCTTGCTGAGGCTATGCAGAAGACAGATGTCGACAACTATATCTTAGGTAAATCGGGCGATAAACGTGATTATCGTGTGCTCAATTATGCTGTCAGCACATTCAACGATAACACCACCTCGTTCTTCTACAGCAGCGTAGGTGGCTATCATGCAGCGAAACTCCGCAGATATCAGGAAATGATTGAAGAGCATATCGTACATGAGATGCCTAAGGTGTACGATGTGATTCAGTCAGCACCTCTCGACTCATCTGCAGTCGGAGGAATCGGTTATCCAGTGTATGACTTTAGCAAATCGACAGCGAATGTCGACTCACTCCTGCCTGTCATCAATATGATGAACACACGCTGGTTCATCCTGAAGGGACAGAACGATGTGCGCATTCCAATTGAGAACAATATGGCGTTTGGTAATGCTTGGTTTGTAGATAAGATGCAGACAGTCAATAATGCCAACGAAGAAATAGCAGCATTACATGTAGTCAATCCTCGTCACACAGCTGTGGTTGATAAGCAGTTTGCAGATATCGTGAAAGCTCCAGCAACTCTAGCAGACTCGACATGTACGATTACTCAGACACGTCTCACTTGTAACGAAGTTGATTACGATGTTGACTCAAAGAATGGTGGACTGGTTGTCTTCTCTGAGATTTATTATCCAGGATGGACAGCAACCATTGATGGCAAAGAGGCGCCAATTGGACGTGCTAACTATATCCTGCGTTGTATGAACGTACCAGCAGGCAAGCACACCATCCATATGGAATTCCGCCCTCAGACAGTAGAGCAGACAGAAACGATTGCGAATATCAGTTTCTACATTCTGATTGTGATACTGATTCTTGCCATCTTGTTTGGAAGGAGGAGAAGACCCACCCCCGACCCTTCCTTGTAAGTGAGGGGAGTATAATGAAGGCAGAAGTAAATCGATAAGCAGCACCTCGCAATTGAGATGCTGCTTTCATTATGCCCTTTGGTAACTTCTCCCATTCCTCGCAGGAAGGAGTTGGGGGTTACTATCTGTTTTTTATTAATACATTCATCTATATATTCTTGCCATTTTTTTCTAAAACCTAGAATATTACTTAGTCGATTGCCATATACATTGGCATAGTTATTAACCTTATATCATCTTCATTTGAGTTACAACTTGAATAAAACGACTACAATTAATGTAAAGAAGAGATATTATTTGATAATTATTTATATTTACGCTGTTTTGTTCTTATGATGACTAATATCTCACCTCTTTCCAGTCATTATTTCCTGGGCCAGTTTTAATATATTTGCGCCCTCTGTTGTCAAAACGCTCGTTTCCATTGTCTCTGGCTCTCACACCATTGCCAAGGTCAATGGGAAATTCTTCTCTTTCCATTTCTTCCTCCTTCTTTTTCCAGTCTTTGGCAGATTTTTCAAAGTCTTTCATCCCTTCGTCCGAACTCTTCTTGGGATGCAGTATGATGCGAATAATAGCAATGGCGGCACCAATACCTGCGCCCCAGGCCATCCACGTAATAGCTCCATCAAATGTGTGAGTGTTGAAATAGCCAATAACTCCAGCAAGTGCGCCACAAGCGACAGCCCAGGTAAATATGCTCCACAGTAATCCGAAGATGAAAGTAAGAAACTTGAGTACCAAAGCTACTATGATAATGGTAATTACAATGCCGACTACTACCAAAATTATGCCGCCAACCCCTTTGAACAGTGCCCAGTGAGGCGACCAATCAGTTTCACCATCTTCTGTTATCCACTCAATGTTGCCATCACTAATATAGACTTCTGTTTCGCCATATTCAATTCTGTCCCATCCATTATAATACTCGTCCGTAGCGATTACAACTTCGCCAGGTTGAGCATACCCCACAATTGTTGAGGTCTCATCATTCTCTGCATATAAAGGAATGGGCTCAGAACCGCCTGTAATTTTTGCATACTGAGTACCCTTACAACTAGTACACGATGTTACTACAGTTAGACACAAGGCTGCGATTGCCGTGAAAAGAATTGGTAAATGTCTCATACGTAAACGTTTTTTGATTATGGTTACTACCTGTTTTTTATTAATACAATCATCTTCAGGGCAAAATCGAAGAAGACGATTTTGGCATTTGCGTTTTGGATGATGTCCCTATAGCAGAGCTGGAGTTCATCCATGATGCCGATTACGTTATTTTCATTCACGAATGGTGCGAAGTTGACAGCAAAGTCCGCTTCCGATGAATTCATGTAGTTCAGGTCAGGATTGCCGAAGTTATAGATGAAATTCTCACGAATCATACGCTGACAATAGTTGAGGAAGCGTTTCTGGCGTTCACGTCCTAACCCGGCAACTTCTTCGCTCCAAAGTTTCATGTCGCGAACCTTGCGTGCATAACTCAAGCGCATCAACGACTTGAACAACTCGAGGAACTGCTCTTGTTCAGAATTGTCGACAATCTGTCTGAGTGCAACAGCCATATTTCCATACGAAGTGCGAGCGATGTTGTGTGCCATCGTTGGATCGATGCCTCGTTGCTCGATGAGCATCTTTTCAATATCCTGATCGTTTATCTTTGGTACATCAATATACTGACAACGGCTACGGATGGTGGTCAGCAGCAGCTCTGGATGTTCACTTACGAGGATGAATACAGATGCCGAAGGTGGTTCTTCCAACAGTTTCAATAGTTTGTTGGCACATTCCATATTCATCTTCTCAGGCAACCAGATGATGGATACCTTGTAACCACCCTGATTGGCCTTGAGACTGAATTTCCTCAGCAGCGCATTACTCTCATCCACATAGATCGTGAGTTGTTGATTCTCTGCTCCAATGGCATTCATCCATTCGCTATAGCCGAAGTAAGGGTTCTGCATCACCATTTCCCTCCATTGTTTTGCAAACAATTCACAAGGAGCTGGTTTGCTCGGCTCCTTTTTATATATAGGGTAGGAGAAGTAAAGGTCAGGATGTTGCAACTTAGATACCAAAGGTGAGTTGTTCAGCAGGCGAGTAGCCAAAGCCCAAGCTAGTGCGAACCCTCCATTACTTTCAGGCCCACCCAGCAGCAACGCATGAGGCAATCGTCCTACTTCCAATTCCTGAAGCAGACGTCGCTTTACTTCTTCTTGTCCTATTACTTCGTTGAATGTCATAAGCGAGCCATGATTTCCTTGATACTTGGTACAGCTGATACGGTGTAGAAGTGCAATCGAGGTACTCCAGCATCGATCAGTTCCTTACATTGAGCCACACACCACTCTACACCCAGACGTGCCACTTCTTCGTCCGTCTTCAGTTTGCAGGCTTCGTCGGCAAGCTCTTTAGGGATATCCACATGGAAGGTCTTAGGGATGATGCTGATCTGGTTCAATTTGGCTAGCGGTTTGATGCCAGGAATGATAGGGATGGTAATACCTATCTGTCGAGCCATCTCAACAAACTCGAAGTATTTCTTGTTGTCGAAAAAGAGTTGTGTTACAGCATATTTCGCACCCAAATCCTGCTTCTGCTTCAGCACCCTAAGGTCGAATTCCATGTTGGGAGCCTCGTCGTGCTTCTCTGGATAGCAAGCAACACCATACTCGAAGGGATCGCCCGGCACTTTGATGTCGGTTCCGTCGAGGAACTTACCTGCATTGAACTGGTTGACCTGTTCGATCAGCTCTGTCGCATGACTGTGTCCATTCTTCTCAGGCACAAAGCGCTTGTCATCAGGAGCCTTATCGCCACGTAGAATCAGGATGTCTTTGATGCCTAGGAACTGCAGATCAAGCAACATATATTCCGTATCCTCACGCGAAAAACCTGAGCACAGCACGTGAGGCACTACTTTCAGGTTGTAGCGGTGCATGATGGCGCTCGCCACAGCAATTGTTCCTGGACGGCGACGCAAGCGGTTCTTCACGTAAGAGCCGTCAGCTTGCTCCATATAGACATACTCGCTGCGATGTGTCGTGATGTTGATCAGCTCAGGGTTGAAATCCTTCAGTATGTCGATTGTGTTGAACAGGTTTTTCGTGCCTGTACCCTTCAACGGGGGCAGTACTTCGAATGAATATTTCATCAAATTATTTAACTATTTGACCATTTACTATTTACTATTTCAGTGCAAAGGTACGAAATAATATACCATTTGACCATTTACCATTTACTTTTTTCTTTATTTTTTACATTTTTTCATATTTTGCACACCTTAAACGCTTTTTTGAACATAGAACATTCTCTTTGCGCATATTGCTATGCTTGCGCTGTCTAGGGTCTAGGGGGACTTTCAACTCTTAGCTCATGACTCTGCACTCACTTAATCGCATTTTTGGCTGGTCTGAGGGTAAATTACTGAATATTTCTTGGAAATGTCGCAAAAGTTTTGTACCTTTGCAGCGATTTTGGATAAGTACGCACTGATGAAGAAACTATATATAGAAACTTACGGCTGTCAGATGAATGTGGCGGACAGTGAAGTAATCGCAAGTGTGATGAAAATGGCTGACTATGAGAGTCAGGATACTATTGAGGGAGCTGATGCCGTGTTGCTGAACACTTGTTCGATTCGCGACAACGCTGAGCAGAAGATTTTCAATCGTCTTGAGACGCTGAACGCTCTGCGCAGGAAGTGCCCTATCATCATTGGTGTGGTAGGTTGTATGGCAGAACGAGTGAAGCAGGATCTGATTGAACATCACCATGTGGATCTTGTGGCTGGTCCAGATGCTTATCTGCAACTGCCTGAGTTGTTTGCAGCTGTGGAGGCTGGCGAGAAGGCCATCAACGTAGAACTATCAACAACAGAAACCTACAAGGACATTATTCCTGAACGTATCTGCGGCAATCATATTTCTGGCTTTGTGAGCATCATGCGTGGTTGTAACAACTTCTGCCACTATTGCATCGTACCTTACACTCGAGGCAGGGAGCGCAGCAGAGACCTCAACAGCATCCTAAATGAAGTAAAGGACTTACAAGCAAAGGGATTCAAGGAAGTGACGCTGCTAGGACAGAATGTTAACTCGTATAAAGGGAGGCAAGAGGCAAGAGGCGAGAGTCAAGAGGTCGGTTTTGCTGATTTGCTTAGGATTATTGCTGAAGCGGTTCCTGATATGCGAATCAGGTTTACGACTTCGCATCCCAAAGATATGAGTGACGAGACGTTGCATGTGATAGCAGAATACCCCAATATCTGCAAACACATTCATCTACCTGTCCAAAGCGGAAGCGACCGCATACTGAAACTGATGAATCGAAAATATACCCGTGAGTGGTATTTGGAACGAGTTGCGGCTATTCGCAGAATCATACCCGACTGTGGTTTGACGACCGACATCTTCTGCGGCTATCACTCAGAGACGGAGGAGGATCACCAGCTTTCTCTATCGTTGATGAGAGAATGTGCGTACGACAGTGCTTTCATGTTCAAATACTCTGAACGTCCAGGCACATATGCTTCAAAGCATCTACCTGATGATGTGCCTGAAGAGATAAAGATTCGCCGACTAAACGAATTAATCGCACTACAGAACCAACTTTCTGCAGAGAGTTACAAAAAGGATGTGGGTAAGACTTTCGAAGTGCTGGCAGAGGGTGTGAGCAAGCGCTCGAAACAACAACTCTTCGGACGTACTCAGCAATACAAGGTAGTTGTGTTCGATCGCGGAAACCACCACGTTGGTGATTTTGTAAAAGTGAAGATAACAGATGCAAGTTCTGCTACGTTGAAAGGAGTGGAGGTATTGTAAAGTTTAAAGTTTAAAGATTAGAGAGATGACAAAGAATAGAGCTTCAAGTTTATTGAGTACTCAGTTTGTTACAGCCCTGATAAGTACCTCGCTAGTGTTGGTACTGTTGGGAACGATTGTGTTGTTTGTATTGACTGCACGTAATCTGTCCAACTATGTGAAGGAAAATATCAATGTCACAATTCTGCTGAACGACGATATCAGCCAAGGAGAGATTGAGTCATTACAGAAATCACTGGAGGAACAACAATATGTGAAATCACTCAAATACATATCAAAGGAACGTGCCCTGCATGAACAATGTGTAGACATGGGAACCGACCCTTCTGAGTTTCTTGGCTACAACCCGTTTACCGCTTCGTTTGAGATCAAATTGAAATCGGAATATGCGAACAACCAGAGTCTCGATAAAATAGCAAAACAGCTGAAAGCCACTCAGAAGGTGATGGACGTGATTTATCAGAAGGAACTGATGAACGCTGTCAACAACAACATTCGTAAGTTCAGTATCATTCTGCTCATCATTGCAGCATTGTTCACATACATCTCGTTTGCCCTAATCAACAACACAGTCAGACTTACCATCTTCTCTCGACGTTTCATTATCAATACCATGAAATTGGTAGGAGCAAGCTGGGGATTCATCCGACGTCCATTCCTCAATCAAGGACTGCTGCTGGGAGTCTTGTCAGCTATCATCGCAGATGCAATCATCATAGGAGTGGTATATTGGGCAAGAAGTTTTGAGCCAGAAATCAACACGGTAATCGACATGCAGGTAATGACCATTGTAGGTATCTCTGTGCTGGTCTTTGGATTGCTTATCACCTTCCTCTGCACCTACTTCTCTTTATCGAAGTACCTCAAGATGAACAGTAACGAGCTGTATCACATTTAACCCACGATTCATCAATTACAATAAGATATGAACAACAAAAACTTAGCATTCGGTTCCCTGAACTACATACTCCTCGGAGTAGGTATTGCTATCATCATCATCGGTTTTATCCTGATGTCAGGCGAGGGAACAACAGAAGAGATGTTTAACGCAGACATCTTCAGCGATACTCGCATCAAAGTGGCTCCAATCACTTGTTTATTCGGATTTATTTTTATCATTGCAGCTATTTTGGTGAAACCACGTAGCAAGCAGGTAAAAGAATAACATTGATATTTTCTGTATATGGATTGGTTACAAGCACTTTTGATGGGAATATTTCAAGGACTGACCGAGTACTTGCCTGTCAGTAGTAGTGGACACTTAGCTTTGGCAGGTGAGCTGCTGGGAGTAGATGACCCTGATGCGATCTTACCTTTTACTATTCTCGTACACGTAGCAACAGTTCTGAGCACATTGGTCATCCTATGGAAAGAGATTGTATGGCTCTTCATCGGGGCTTGCAAACACGGAAAGGATTTCATTCCAAGTCGATATGGCATTAAGTTCCTTAACGACGAACAGAACTACCTGCTCAACATCATCATCTCGATGATACCAATTGCCATCGTAGGTTTCTGCTTCAAGGATTTTGTCGAGGAACAGTTTCATAGTTTGTTGGTAGTGGGTGTATGCCTATTGATTACTGCCGCATTGCTCGCCTTCTCCTATTTCGCAAAACCTCGCGAGAAGGAGCACATTTCCTGGCTTGACGCTTTCATTATCGGAATTGCTCAAGCTTGTGCCGTATTACCAGGTTTATCTCGTTCTGGAAGTACCATTGGAACAGGCTTAATTCTTGGTGACAAGAAAGAGAAATTGGCTCAATTCTCGTTCCTGATGGTGATTCCACCTATACTTGGTGAGGCGCTGCTGAATGTCAAAGACATGATGGAAGAAGGAATAGAACAAGCGATGGCAGGTATATCTACAACCTCGTTAGTAATTGGGTTCGTAGCTGCGTTCCTTACTGGATGTGTGGCTTGTAAATGGATGATTAGTTTAGTAAAACGTGGTAAGATGATCTACTTTGCCATCTACTGCGCAATCATCGGTACTGCCACCATCGTTTGGCAACTTTGTTTTTAAACACTTCATGCTGACATGAATCCACAAAAAGGAGAGATACTCTGCATCAATAAGCCCTATACATGGACTTCGTTCGATCTCGTAAACAAAGTACGAGGCATACTGAGACATCGGACCAGAAACAAAAAGCTGAAAGTGGGACATGCCGGCACTCTTGACCCTTTGGCAACAGGAGTACTGATTATCTGCACAGGTAAAGCCACAAAAAGTATTGACGAACTCCAAGCAGGTGTGAAGGAATATGTTGCAACACTCAAGTTAGGTGCGACAACCCCGTCATTCGACAAAGAGACAGAGGAAGATGCCACTTATCCCACAGAGCATATCACTAAGGAACTGGTAGAGAACACGTTGCAGAAGTTTGTAGGAACAATAGAGCAAATACCACCTTCCTTCTCTGCAGTAAGAGTGAATGGCAAGCGTGCCTACCAGATGGCAAGGAAAGGACAAGAGATAGAGCTTAAGCCCAAGTTGCTCACAATTGACGAAATTGAACTGATGTCGTGTGAATTGCCCAACAAAATCCGCATTCGAGTTGTTTGCAGTAAGGGAACCTATATCAGGGCATTAGCCAGAGATATTGGAACAGTACTCGGTTCTGGAGCATATCTCACAGATTTGTGTCGCACAAGGATTGGTGAATACAAATTGGAAGATTGCTTAGACATTACAAAATTTGATGACTGGTTGAATAACCAGACCATAGAGATAGAAAACGAAACTATACGAAAACCAAATCATAACGTATGAAACTTTCACAATTTAAATTCAAACTACCCGATGAGAATATCGGTTTGGAGCCCCCTTATCATAGAGACGAGGCTCGTTTGATGGTTTTGCACAAAAAAACGGGTATTATAGAACACCGAATATTCAAAGACATTATTGATTACTTTGATGATGGTGATGCTTTTATCTTCAATGACTCTCAAGTATTTCCTGCACGCCTATACGGCAACAAGGAAAAGACTGGTGCACTGATTGAAGTATTCTTATTGCGAGAGCTGAATGCAGACATGAGACTTTGGGATGTATTGGTTGACCCTGCTCGCAAAATCAGAATCGGAAACAAACTCTATTTCGGCGAAGACAACTCATTGGTAGCCGAGGTTATTGACAATACCACATCAAGAGGGCGTACACTTCGGTTCTTATACGATGGAGACAGGGACAAGACTGTGAGAGAATCACACGAAGAATTCAAGCAGTCGCTCTATTCGCTTGGCGAGGCACCTCTCACAGATGAGGTAAGAAAATTCAGAAAAGCCGTTCCTGAAGATATGGAGAACTATCAGACCATTTATGCAAAGCATGAAGGAGCTGTCACACCTCCTGCAACAGGACTGCATTTCTCTCGCGAGTTGATGAAAAGGATGGAGATCAAAGGTATATCTCAAGCATTTATCACATTACATGTAGGTCTAGGTAATTTCCGAACGATTGATGTTGAAGATTTGACCAAACACAAAACCGATAGTGAAGAAATGTCTGTCGGAAAGGAAGCATGTGACATCGTGAACAAGTCAAAAGAAGGAGGACATCGCGTGTGTGCAGTCGGTACAACAACCATGCGTGCTATCGAAACAGCCGTAGGTCCTGGTGGTATCCTAAAAGAGTTTAAGGGATGGACTAACAAGTTTATCTTCCCTCCATACGAGTTTGGCGTAGCAAATGCTTTCGTTTCTAACTTCCAACACCCATTATCACTCATGCTGATGATGCAATGCGCTTTTGGCGAATATGAATACGTCATGAACGCATACGAAACCGCAATCAAAGAGGGGTATAAGTTTGGCAGCTATGGTGATGCCCTGCTAATTGTTGACTGAGAAGATGAACGAACAGATTCATAATGTATTTCTAAGTCTAGGGTCTAATAAAGGCGACAGACAAAAGAATCTGAATCTTGCCATCGAATTGATATCAAATCGAATTGGCTCCATTGTGAGCCAATCCGATTTTTTTGTGACCGAACCTGTAGGATTTAAGAGCGCACACCTCTTTTATAATATAGCAATAGGCATCAAAACCACCTACATGGCTACCGATATCCTAAAGATCACACAACAAATCGAAAAAGAATTGGGTAGAAAAAGAAAATCTGTGAATGGAGTGTATCACGACAGAACGATTGATATAGATATTCTCATCTATGACAACTGCATCATCAACACACCGGAATTACAGATCCCTCATCCACGAATGAAAGAACGTCGTTTTGTTTTAGAGCCGCTAGCACAAATCGCACCCAATCTCATCATTCCCAACGAAACGCAGACGATAGCCGAACTGCTCGCTGATATATATTGAGCTTAAGTTCCTCTAAAGAGACAGACAACACCTCCGAAGCTGTTTGATACACATCTACAATACTTTCTCCACTCATGTCTGTTTCCAACCACAACGCATTTGCTTCATAGGCCTTCTTCATTGCTTCTGCATCATAGTACTTGCCAAATGACAACTCAATTCCCTGTTGAAGGATTTGGCTTGCAAGAGTTACGTTTTTTCGATAGCCATGCATCACCCAAAGCTGAGAAGGCTGTTGCTGTTTGTGAATGGTCACAATCTCCTCAATCGCCTTAACGCAATGAATGACCATTGGTTTACCTAGCTGTTCAGACAGATTCACATGACGCAAGAACAAGTCTTTCTGAATATTCATTTCAGCGCCTCGCTTTGAATCAAGTCCCGTTTCTCCGATAAATAGCACTTGTGGTAGCACACATTTAGTTGCCAACTGTTTCATGCTATTGTCGATGAAGTCAGCATCAGATGATACTTGTATCGAACTCCAAGGATGAATGCCTATTGAACACCACTTCTCAGGAACAACGTCATCATCACAGTTCCTAACGGAGATGACATCTTCAAACACCTGACTGTTGTGGGTATGGATATCGATATATGGAATCATTCGTTTTAAAAATTATGGAACGGGGTCATAGCCGGAACCACCCCAGGGATGACATCTCAACAAACGACGGACAGCTAAATACAAACCATAGAACGGCCCATGTTTCTTGATGGCCTCAACTGCATATTGGGAACAGGTCGGTGTATAACGGCACGAAGGAGGTATCATCGGAGAGATGCATCGCTGGTAAAAGAAAATAGGAACGAGCAGAATCATTCCTAATCCTTTCATCAAGTATTGATAAAACGTCTTCATTCTTCTTGGGCTATTCGACATAACACCTTGTTCATACTCTTATAGACAACTTGATAAGAACAGAGTTTAGATGCAATACAGATAAACGCAATCGCATAACCTTCGTCTGAATCGCTCATAGAGTTCCACAAAATATACTTCTGCCTTCGATAAGCTTCCCTTATCAATCTTTTCATCCTATTACGATCCACAGCATTATGAAACCGCTTCTTGGGCACACTTACTAATACCGATACTGGAACATCTTTCTTGGGTATCCTCATATACACAACACGAAACGGAAAAACGGTCATAGAAGAGGTACCTTCTCCTTCGAACAAACGATCAATGAGAAGTTTACTGGTAATCCGTTCTGCTTTTTTAAATAGCTGTGATTCTTTGAGTTCCAAGAAGAGAGGAATTGAGCGTTTACAAAAACACCACTTATTTATGCTTCTTAATGTAATCTTCAATCATAGCAGGCACAGAACGCAGTTCTGGGGTTGGTTGCATGTCAACCCTCAAATTATACTTCTCTGCCTCTTCGATTGTCTTGGCACCTAAACATGCAATTGCAATCTTATCCTGCTTGAAGTCTGGGAAATTCTTCAACAACGAATGGATACCTTCAGGACTGAAGAAAACAAGCATATCGTAGTCAAATGGTTCGTCTGGACCAAAGTCATTCTGAACAGTATAATACATCACAGCTTCTGTATGAGTGAGATTGGCTGCGTCTAACTTGTTCTTCAACTCATCATCATGAGCAGAAGATTGTGGCACGAAATATTTTTCTGCCTTGTGCTTCACCATAATTGGAATCAAATCATCCATCTTTCCAGACAATGGGAAGAACACCTTTCTTTTACGATATTGGATGTACTTCTGAAGATAAAGCGCAATGATTTCCGATTTACAGAAATACTTCATACTTTCTGGAACAGCTACTCTCAATTCCTTGCACAATGCAAAAAAATGGTCAATACCATGACGTGAAGAGAAAACAACAGCTGTATAATCCAGGATTGAAACTCTTTGTTGACGGAAATCCTTTGCAGGCATAGCATCAATCCTAATGAATGGCCTAAAATCAATCTCAACTCCAAACTTAGTGGTCAAATCAAAATAAGGTGACTTCTCTGTCTGCGGTTTCGGTTGCGAAACTAAAATCTTCTTTGTCATCAACGTTTTATTTTATGAAAAATGTATTACAACTTACTGCTTATTAATTTCCACGCAATAAGGGTCGGCATTATTTCGACGCTGCAAAAGTACAAAAAAAACAGCAATCCACCATATTTTTTAGGCCGAAAGTTAACGTAGAGCTTACAGAGTAATATGATTTTCTGTAAAATGACAATTCCGACTAGACAATAAGTGGCGTTAATAATCTGGTCAACACAAAAGATTCTTAGTAGCGATAGCGGAAACACTATTGTTGACACAATAGCAACAGAGAAGAAAAAAGCTGAAAGCCATGATCTACCTTTGTCCTGCCTGAAAAAAGTCCAATTCACCAATGAGTATATCAACCCTTTAACACCAACCAGCAACATCGCACATAACGACAACAGCAACAAAACTCCAAAATGAGGCGATTCATGAGTTATCATATCCGCATAGAAAATGATACCAACAGAAACACAGCCAATCACAATCAGCAAGATGATATCAATCATCTCCTGATTACTCACATTAACCTCGTTAGAAGAATAGATTTGTCGCGAAGAAAAGAAGGTGTTGATTTTATAAATAAAGACCATTCTACTGCGATACAGAACAAACGTAAACAGCACAAAAAAAGCGATGGCACTGATAATCATCAAGTCATCATGACGCATCAAGTAGGTTCTACTGATGCTTGCAATTCCTTCTGCCGCCTGTTCAAACATGTGAATTGTCCTACAAGTTGAATGCCTCTTTTATCTTGTCAACTAAATCGAGTTTCTCCCATGTGAACAGTTCAACTGTTATATCCTTCGTTCCTCCTGATTGATAAGGACTAAAGAAATGCTTAGTCACCGTCTGAGGTTCGCGTCCCATATGTCCGTATGCAGCTGTTTCGGTATAAATTGGCTTCCTTAGTTGCAGGTCTCGTTCAATCGCATAGGGTCTCAGATCGAACATACCTTTGATTCTCTGAGCAATCTCCCCATCGGTCATAGCAACCTTGGAATGTCCGTAGGTATTGACATATATACTTACCGGTTCAGCCACACCTATTGCGTAACTAAGCTGTACCAACATCTCATCAGCTACACCTGCGGCAACCATATTCTTGGCAATATGACGAGCGGCATAGGCAGCAGAGCGGTCCACCTTGCTCGGATCCTTTCCAGAGAAAGCACCTCCTCCGTGAGCCCCCTTGCCTCCATACGTATCAACAATGATCTTTCTGCCGGTCAGACCCGTATCACCATGAGGACCTCCAATCACAAACTTACCAGTTGGATTCACGTAATACTTGATATCATCGTTGAACAGAGCTTTAATATAGTCCTCCTTTGTCTCCTTGATGACACGAGGAATCAGTATGTTCTTTACATCTTGTTTGATTTGTTCCAGCATCGCATTATCGTCTTCCATAAATGGGTCGTGCTGGGTAGAAATAACGATGGAATCAATCCTTTTCGGCTTTCCATCATCTCCGTATTCAATCGTCACCTGACTCTTGCTGTCCGGACGCAAATAAGTCATCTGCTTGCCTTCGCGGCGGATGGCAGCTAGCGTTCTCAACAGATGATGGCTCAAATCCAACGAAAGTGGCATATAATTGGCAGTCTCGTTTGTTGCATAACCAAACATGATACCTTGATCGCCTGCTCCCTGGTCTTCGAGTTTCTCACGAACCACACCTTGATTAATATCAGCACTCTGCTCATGTATTGCAGATAAGAGTCCGCAACTTTCTGCCTCGAACTTATACTCCGCTTTTGTGTAGCCAATATTGCTGATTACCTTTCGAGCAACTTCCTGCAGATCGATATATGCTTTCGAATTCACCTCACCTGCTACAACAACCAAACCTGTTGTGACAAGCGTCTCGCAAGCCACTTTTGAGTTCTCGTCAAACGCAAGGAATTGGTCCAATACCGCATCTGATATTTGGTCAGCCACTTTATCAGGATGACCTTCACTCACTGACTCTGATGTAAATAAATATCCCATTATCTTAAATTTTAACAATTCACAATATGTCAAAGTTGCTGCATGTCGTTTAGCTTCTTATAATAGCCATTAACAGCCAGCAGTTTTTCGTGCGTACCTTGCTCTACGATCTTTCCTTCATGGAGCACATAGATGAGGTCTGCGTTTTTGATTGTAGACAATCTGTGGGCTATCGCGATGGTGGTTCTTGACTTCATCAGTCGTTCAAGTGCATCCTGCACCAACTTCTCCGACTCTGTATCCAACGCAGAGGTTGCTTCGTCAAGAATCAGGATTGGGGGATTCTTCAATATGGCTCGTGCTATCGAGATACGCTGGCGCTGTCCGCCAGACAATCTTCCACCACGATCACCAATATTGGTTTGATAGCCCTGTTCCATCTCCATAATAAAATCATGCGCGTTTGCGATACGAGCAGCTTGCTCCACCTGTTCCATTGTAGCATGTTCCACACCAAAAGCGATATTGTTGTATATGGTGTCGTTAAACAGAATGGCTTCCTGGTTCACATTGCCAATAATGCTACGAAGCGACTGAATGGCCATCTGTCTGATGTCTACTCCATCGATGAGTATCTCTCCGTCACACACATCATGATAACGAGGGATGAGGTCTACGAGCGTAGACTTACCTGAACCTGATTGTCCCACAAGAGCTATCGTTGAGCCTTTAGGAATCTTGAGGTTAATATCTGTCAGGATTTCACGACGGCTATTATATGAGAACGATACATGTTTTAACTCTATGGATTCATGCAATCCATCAATCACCTTGGCATTCTCCACCTCCTTGATATTGTTTT
Source organism: uncultured Bacteroidales bacterium (assembly GCA_902797255.1). GTDB lineage: Bacteria > Bacteroidota > Bacteroidia > Bacteroidales > Bacteroidaceae > Colivivens. The sequence continues at coordinate 17,175 of CADBSN010000092.1, forward strand.
CTGCATCGAGAATCTTATTGATTCGTTCCATCGAAGCCATACCCTTCTGAATGGTGTATCCTGCCTTCGAGAGATCTTTCACAGGTTGCAAAGTAGTATATAGAATCGTGAGGTAATAGATGAAAGCACTCGCATCAATTGGTGAATTGCCTGAGAAGATGAGATAGCCTCCGAACCACAGCACAATGACAATCATCAAGGTTCCCAGGAACTCACTCACGGGATGGGCGGATGACTGACGTATTGCCACTCGCATTGAGATTTTACGATATTCGTCATTTACTGCCACAAATTTATCTGCCATCTTGCGCTCTGCGATGAATGCCTTGATGATACGGAGTCCGCCTAAAGTCTCCTCTATGATGCTAAGTCCATCACTCCATCGTGCCTGAGCTTTCAGTGAACTGCTCTTCAACTTTTTGCCTATACGCCCTATTCCGATTGCCATAAACGGCACGACAATCATCACAAACAGCGTAAGTTGCCAACTCATCACAAACAAGGTTCCGATATATACCACAATGAATATCGGGTTCTTGATGACCATATCGAGAGAGCTACCTATCGATGAATCCACCTCATTCACATCTGTACTGATACGTGCCAGAATATCACCCTTACGTTCCTCTGAGAAAAAGGCAAGTGGAAGATGGAGTATCTTTTTGTAGATCTTGGCACGAATATCACGAACTATTCCTGTCTTGATAGGCATCAGACAGGCTGAACCACCAAAATACGCTCCTGTTTTAAATAACGTAATCAAGCCTAGGATGAGTCCCAAGATAAGTAGCGTAGTTGCTGGGCCATATTGCTCTACAAGCTGTTGAGAGTAGTAGTATCCATTGTTCTTGGCAACATCTACAAAGTTCTTGACACTTTCGCTAAAGGTCTGACCCTCAACATACGGCATATATTCATAGACCTTATCCTCTATCTTGAACAGGATATGCAGAATCGGAACAAGTAAGGCAAACGAGAACACATTGAATATTGCTGTCAATATGTTCAGTCCAAACGTTCCGAAAATGTAACCCTTATACGGACGGAAATACGGGCCTAATAGTCTTAAGAAATCTTTCATCTCGTCTTATTTCTTTCTTCCAAAGTCAGCAGGAATCTCTCCCCACTCCTCTGTCTGCCATGTTTCTATGCGGTTTGGGTATGAGTTGTTACGCAACCAATTCTCTGCTCTCGTCACAATCTGATACAACTGCTCTGTCTTCTCATTACGTTCTAACGTAGTCTTGCATTTCTTCTTCTGCACCCAAGTCCGAGCCGTGAAACTATCAGAATAGATGGTCATAGCCGACCCTTTCTTCTTCAGCAAAGCAAGTGCATGAACGATTGCCAAGAATTCACCTATGTTGTTCGTCCCATAGACCGGACCATAGTGAAACACCTCCTTGCCCGATGGGATATGTACTCCTCTATACTCCATCTTGCCAGGATTACCACTACATGCGGCATCCACACAAAGGGCTTCTGTTGTTGGCCTGTCCATCTTTAACTGTCAGCGATCTATTTTTCAATTTTCTACAACCATCACATTCTCTCAGGCATCTCGATTCCCAGCAGTCCCATACCTTCATTGATGATCTTCGCAACATTTTTAGCCAGCATCAGACGAACAGCCTTCTTCTGCTCATCTGGCTCATTCAGGATGCTATAGTCATGATAGAACTGATTGAACACCTTTGTCAATTCGTAGCAATAGTTAGCAATGCCTGAAGGGCTATAGTCCTTACCAGCCTGCTCGACAACAGCACCGAAGTCGCTCATCTTCTGAATCAGCTCCACTTCTTTGTCGCTAAGATCTATTGTGTTAGTCAAACTTATCGGACTAGACATACTAGCAGCCTTCCTCAGCACGCTCTGTATTCTCGCATAGGTATATTGGATAAATGGTCCTGTGTTGCCATTGAAGTCGATACTCTCAGCTGGGTTAAACAGCATGTTCTTTCTTGCGTCGACCTTCAGAATGAAGTACTTCAAAGCTCCAAGTCCCACCTTGCGTGCAATCTCACGAGCCTCCTCTTCTGGAATATCCTCGTTCTTGCCCATCTCTTTCGATACTTGATAGGCATCTTCTATCATCTTGGCAATCAAGTCGTCTGCATCAACAACAGTTCCCTCGCGGCTCTTCATCTTGCCGCTAGGCAGTTCCACCATTCCGTATGAGAAGTGCACGAGGTCCTTACCCCACTTGAATCCAAGTTTGTCCAACAGAATCGACAGCACTTGGAAATGGTAATTCTGTTCGTTACCCACCACATAAATCATCTTATCGATAGGATAGTCTTGGAAACGCAGCTTGGCTGTACCTATATCCTGAGTCATATATACACTCGTTCCATCGCTTCTCAACAGCAACTTCTCATCAAGTCCTTCAGCTGTAAGGTCTGCCCACACTGAACCGTCTTCTCTACGATAGAAAAGACCCTTCTCCAGTCCTTCCATCACCTTCTCCTTACCTTCCAGATAAGTTTCAGACTCATAATATATCTTATCGAACGATACACCCATCATCTTATAGGTCTCGTCGAATCCGGCATATACCCACTCGTTCATCTGTTTCCACAGGGCACGTACCTCTGGGTCGTTCTGTTCCCACTTCACCAGCATCTCATGTGCCTCCTTGATGAGTGGAGCCTCTTGCTTGGCTTGCTCCTCATCCATTCCTTGAGCTACCAGTTCCTTCACCTCCTGACGATAGTGCTGGTCAAAGGCCACATAGTAGTCTCCAATGAGGTGGTCACCTTTCTTGCCTGATGATTCAGGAGTCTCACCATTACCATATTTTAGCCAAGCCAGCATCGACTTACAAATATGGATACCTCTGTCGTTCACGATATTGGTCTTCACAACCTTATTACCGTTTGCAGCCACAATACGTGCCAAAGAGGATCCAAGCAAGTTGTTACGAACATGTCCCAAATGGAGAGGCTTATTCGTGTTTGGCGAACTATATTCAATCATCACCAGCGGCGAATCTGCAGTCTCCTCTTTCAAGCCGAATCGGTCATCAGCATCAATATCTTCCAACAATGCAATCCAACTACGACTAGAGATGACCAAATTAAGGAATCCCTTCACTACGTTGAAGTCTGCCACAACATCGCTCAGATTGTCCTTCAAATACTGTCCCAACTCCTGACCTGTCTGTTCTGGACCCTTCTTCGAAGCACGCAGAAATGGGAACACTACAACGGTGAGCTGACCCTCAAATTCACTTCTGGTTTGTTGAATCTGTACCTGTTTTTCGTCGATATCGGCACCATAGAGATTTTTCAACGCCTCTTGTACCGCAGCTTGTATTTTTTCTTCTATCTTCATATACCTAAAACGGCCTTTTTACACCTTATAATATTATTTAGCCTGCAAAGTTAGCATTTTTTTTTCTTTTTCCATTGCAGTTTCAAAACAAAGTAGTACTTTTGTACTAATTTGAGACAAATAACCATTGAATATTAATAAATTAAAGAAAAAAGCTTATGAAAAAAATCCTTATGTTAGCATGTGCTATGCTACTTAGTGCAACTATGTTTGCTCAGCAAGGCGATAAGAGTTTGGGCATTAATATCAAGTATGGACTTGATGAGCCCAAAAGTACAGGTTTCGGCATTAAAGGACAGTATGGGTTCACTGACAAAATCCGTGGAGAAGCTTCTTTTAACTACTTCATGAAGAAGCATGGTGCACAGATGATTGATATCAACGCAAACATTCACTATGTTTTCACTTTTCTCACTTTTGATGAATTGGGCATTTATCCATTAGCAGGTGTTACACTTCAAAGCGTAAATCCAGACGAGGGCAGTAGCGAATCAAAATTCGGCCTCAACATTGGTGCAGGAGCAGAATATTCTTTCTCAGAAAAGATTAAGGTTAACTTGGAGTTCACATATAAACTGGCAAGTAAAAACTGGGATCGTTCACTCGTAGGTATTGGTGTTGCATACAAGTTCTAAGCAACCCCACCCCTATCAAATATTCATCCATCTGCTCGTATGAACAGATGGATTTTTTTGTGCTCCCTAGAGAAAAAGCACCAACCCTAAGAGATATTTGTTGACACATCGAGAGGGAATCTATGTTGCAGGTCGAGCAACACAAGTTGCAGGACCAGCAACATAAGTTGCTCGCCCTGCAACAGAAATTCTATCTAGGGGGAAAAACAAAAAGGAAAGGGTTACTGATAAAAAACACAAAAGAGGGACTATCACTAGTACCTCTTCGTCATTACTAACCTTAAAATTAATACCTAATCAAATCCTTTTTACAATCTTTTACCAATAACTAATACTTACTAAAAAA
>CADBSN010000093.1 GCA_902797255.1 uncultured Bacteroidales bacterium
GCCCGACCACGTGCATCTGGTGATTCAGGTGCTGGAGCCGCTGCCGCAGAGCATCGGGGCGGTGGTGCGCGGATTTAAGAGTGGGTGCACGAAGGTGTATAAAGAGATGTATGACAGCGGCGAGAACGCCGCTGGAGTACACGGAAATGACGAAAGACAGGGAATCGCCGCTGGAGTGCATGGAAAGGACGATGGAGACGGACACGGGAAAAGCGCGAACGCACCTGTGCATTTTGCTCGCATTTTTGTGCGCAGGGGTAGTATTTGGCAACAGGACGCGGCTTATTATCATGAACGTATACTACATGCGCCTGGGCAGTTGCGGAGGATGATTGACTATGTGAAGGACAACCCCCGGCGGCTATGGATCAAGAGCCATCACCCAGAGCTTTTCCGATTGCACAGGCGGACAGAGGCGGCTGGGCTGTCGTTTACGTCGATGGGCAATCATTTTCTCTTGGATTGGCCCGATAAGCAGGTGGTGGAGATGTCGCGAAGTGCAACTAACGATGAGGTGCAGGAACAGTTGCGGAAAGTATTGGCGGCAGCACACAACGGGACGGTGACCTATACGGCGGCTATCAGCAATGGTGAACAGCTCATCGCCCGTACTTTGCGCGAGCAGGGCTATCCGCTGGTGGTACTGCTCAACGACGGTTTTCCTAAGGAAGGGTCGCCGCACGAACGTTATTACAAAACCGTGTGGTGTGTTTTTCGAGACATGTTCGATAGGGCAGTTGCTGTTGTTGGAGCCTACTGAGCTAGCGTTTCTCGATGCTGGCATACAAGAGGCAGTAGAAGAGACGTTGCGCCGCAAGGCAGAGGCACGGCATTACGTTTATACACCCATCCCAGTGACAACGCAGCGATACCGTTTCGTAGCACTTAATGAGATGGCTAAGCGGCTGGCGCAATACATGGATACTGCATGGGAGGAAGGCGAGTAGTTCAAGGAGTTCAAGGGTCAAGAGTCAAGAGACAGGGGAACGGTTACATCGGATCGACATCGTAATAGACCTGCAGGCCATTGGCTGAGGGTTGCTGCATGAGGCGCGACTGAATATCGAAGAGGAGGGTACGTACTTTGGTGACGGAGGCGTTCTTCTCAATTTTGAGCATCATCTTGCGGATATACATCGAATGGACGCGTGAGACAGGGGGACGATCAGGACCTAACAGACGGTCGCCAAAGGTGTGACGAAGCATCGAGGCCATATCGTTGGCAAGCAGTTCTACACGGGCGGCATCTTGATGACGCAGGTAGATGCTGATGAGCCTGTAACAGGGTGGATAGCGGAACATGCTGCGTTCGTCCATCTGGGAACGAAACATCGACTCGTAATCATTATTGACCACGTAGGAGATGATATCGGCATCTGCGCTACGGGTCTGAACCACCACATGAGAGGCAAAAGACGATGGGCTATGAATGAAAGAAGTGGGGAGGGCACGACCAGCACGACCTGCTACCTGAACTAGCACCTGATAAGTGCGCTCGTGGCTACGGAAATCAGGGATGTTGAGCATCGTATCGGCATCGAGTACACCTACCACACTCACGTTATCGAAATCAAGACCTTTGGTCACCATCTGGGTACCGACAAGGATGTCGTAACGATGTTGCGAGAAGTCGGTGATGATCTGCTCGTAGGCAGTACGGGTATGAGCGGTATCGATGTCCATGCGGACAGTGGTGGCATTAGGGAAATCGCGGTGGAGCTGTGCCTCCACCTTTTCTGTACCAATACCTACGTCGGTAAAGGCTGACTCGCCACACTGAGGACAGTGGTCAGGCACATCGAACGAGGTGCCGCAGTAGTGGCAGACAAGACGTGAGGACTTCTTGTGATAGGTGAGGCTGACATCGCAATGAGGACAGCGAGGTACCCATCCACACGCCTTGCACGAAAGGAAATTGGCATAGCCGCGTCGATTGAGGAAAAGGATGACCTGCTCGTGCTTCGCCAACGCTTCGCCGATGAGGTCGTAAAGACGGGGTGAGAACACTCCCTTCATGCGTTTCTGGAATCGCAAACGCTTGATATCGACGATTTCTATTTCAGGCAGCTGCATGTTGCGATAGCGGGCGGTGAGACTCACGTAGCCATATTTGCCCGTCTGAGCCAAATGGTAGGACTCGAGACTTGGGGTGGCTGTACCCAGCAGCGTCTTGGCCCCACACTGATGAGCCAACATGATAGCAGCACTTCGTGCGTGATAGCGAGGAGCCGGTTCCTGTTGCTTGTACGACACTTCGTGTTCTTCGTCGATGATGACGAGTCCCAATCGATGAAATGGCAGAAAAACAGAAGAACGGACGCCCAGTATAAGGTTGAACGGATGGTCGGACAGCTGTTTCTGATAGACTTCGACCCGTTCGGCATCGGAGAACTTGGAGTGATAAACGCCCATTTCATCGCCAAACACACTGCGAAGACGTTCTGTGATCTGAGTGGTCAGGGCGATCTCAGGCAACAGATAGAGCACCTGCTTCCCTGCAGCAATAGTCTGACGAATGAGGTGAATATAGAGTTCGGTCTTACCGCTGGAGGTGACTCCATGCAGCAAGGTGACATCCTTCGTCTGGAACAAACGATTGATTTCATCGTAGGCGGTTTGCTGTGCCTCGTTCAGAGGATGAACATCGCGAAAGATAAGGGGTGCTCGCTGGATGCGCCCTATTTCGTACTCATAGGTCTTCAGCAGTTTCTTGGCAACCAACCCATTGAAGACAGTAGTGGTAGCTCCACACACTTGTAGCAATTCCTGCTTGGCAACAGGACGGGGCTGTTCAAAGCGTCCGTAGCCGGCCATCTCAAGATAGGTCTCAAACACCACCTGCTGCTTCTTGGAGTTCTTCAGGTAGTTGAGGATGATGTCTTTCTTGCTGATGTCGAAATCGCCTGCCAGACACACACGGGTCTCTGTCTTCGGACGGAACTTATCGTCCTTCAGGCCTGCAGGCAAGGCAGCATTCATCACATCGCCCAGCGGACAGACATAATAGCTGGCAATCCACTCCCAGAAGTCGAGCTGAGCAGGAGTGACCACTGGCAGCCCATCCAAGCAACGCCTGATGGGCTTGACCTGATAGCTCTGCGGCTGTCGGCTGTGCACACTTCGAACGATGCCCACATACGACTTGTTCTTGCCAAAGGGCACCTCTACACGACACCCCTTCCGAACGGATGACTCCATCTCGGAAGGGATGCTGTATGTGTAGCTGTCTTGTAGGGGAAGCGGAATGATTACATCAGCAAATCTCATCATAGCATATCAGAAGAAATAGGTCAGAGAGATTTGATGCGTATTGGCTTTCAGCTTTCCGTCCACAATATCACCACTTAACTTCTTAACGGTAAACTCGTTGGTGTGACCCAACATGATATTATAGTTATACCCCAGACGGAAGTGCCCAAAGAAGGACAAGCCTCCGCCTACATTCCATGAGAGATCGGACTTGTTCAGTTCCCAACCACCCGTCCAGTTCTTGACGACATACTCGTTCATGGCCCAACTGCGGTCGCCGATATTATACGACACCTCAGGACCAGTAGCGGCATAGATGCTCAGGATGCTCCCCAAGCCTATCGAGTAGCGCAAATTGACTGGAACGACGATGTATTGCATTGTCTTGTTCTCAAAGACCTCTGACGTAGGCAAGGAAACCACATGGTTGTCATAAAGCACCGAAAAATCGACGCCCATCCCGGGTACGGGAAGCGACACATCCAACGTGATGCCCGCATAGAATCCATTGCGGTTGTCGCTACGGACATTCTGCTCAAGATCTTTCCATTTCCACGTCACCTTATTCACATTAAAGCCGCCTTTGATTCCAAAACGAACTTGTGCCTGAGTTGGACATGCAAAGGCAAAAGTTAAGAACGTAATATAGACAATGTATCTTCTCATGTTTATGATAAAAACTTATGCTTTTCTCAGAGTTTCTACGATACGAGCCATCTGATTCGGGATACGTATCTGCTGCGGACACTTCGATAGACACTCTTCGCAATCCTCGCAAGCCTCTGCCCACTTCTTCTTATCGGGCAATGCCTTCTTATAAGCATCCTGGAATGACTTAACCGCAGCAGCATAACCGGTAGCGCTCTTGTCAGGAAGCGGCAAGATATGCTTGTTGACGGCATCGTTGTAGGTTGCAAAGTTTGTCGGTATGTCTACACCATAAGGGCATGGCATACAGTACGAACAGGTGGTACAAGGAATGTTTGGGAATCCAGACATCTGGTCGGCAATCTCTGCAAGGAGGTTGTTTTCTGCATCAGTACAAGGGTCGAGTGGTGAGAAGGTCTTGACATTCTCCTCCAGATGATCCATACGGTTCATACCACTTAGGGCAGTAAGGATATTGGTGTAGGAACCGACCCAACGGAATGCCCAACGAGCAGAACTGTCATTAGGATGTACGGCTTTCAGTTTATCTGTAAATTCCTGAGCCATACGTCCGAAAGTGCCACCACGAAGCGGTTCCATAACGACACACTGGATGCCCAACTTGTCGCACTTGTTATAGAGGTATTCTGCATCTGCATCACTACGACGACCTCCTCGCATAGAAGCATGACGCCAATCAAGGAAGTTCATCTGTATCTGTACGAAGTCCCAATGGTACTCATCATTATGATCCAACAACCAGTCGAAGTCGCGTACATCTCCATGATAGGAGAATCCAAGATGCTTGATACGTCCTGCCTTACGCTCAGCCAGCAGGAAGTCGAGCACTCCATTATCAAGGAAACGGCCCTTCAGAGTGTTCATACCACCACCGATACCATGTAGCAAGTAATAGTCGATGACATCCACCTTCAGTTTCTGACGTGATGTCTCATACATGCGCTTCGAGGCCTCTAGAGACCACTGGTTCTGCCCCATGTTCGACATCTTTGTTGCCACGTAATACTTGTTGCGAGGATGACGTGAGAGGGCATTTCCCATCAGCACCTCAGACTGGCCTCCCATATACATTGGAGCTGTGTCGAAGTAGTTCACACCATGTTCGATGGCATAGTCAACAAGTTTATTCACCTCTTCCTGATTGTTTGGCAGACGCATCATACCAAATCCCAGCAAAGAAATCTGTTCTCCACTACCGTGCTGCACACGATAGGTCATGCGGTTTTCGACAGGTTTTAGTGGTTTTTCCTTGGCAATAAGATTCAAAGGTTCAAGCGCCATGATAGCCATAGCGGAACCTGTTCCAATACCCATGCGACGCAAAAATTCGCGACGACTCATGTTTTTGTTTTCATCCATAATTGAACAATTTGGGGTTAGTCGCCACAAAGATACGAACATTTTTTAGAATACACACAAGTTTTTTCCTTTTTTTTATCTGTGTGTTCAGATTTCCGAACGCTTCCCCCACCAATTTTCAACAGAAAAAGCACAATTACAAGGCATTTTAAACAGAAAACGAAAAAAAATGAACGTTTATATTAAAAAAATGTGGGGGAATGTGGGGAAATATGGAGAAAAATGTTTATATTTGCATTCGAATTCAAAAAAGTTAGGACTGATGCGATTCATAGGCGACTTTTCAGCAAAGGCAGATGCAAAAGGCAGAGTGTTCTTGCCCGCCCCCTTCAGGAAAGTGCTCGAAGCAGAAAAAGAAACACGACTCATTCTGCGGGCAGACCTTTTCCAGAAGTGCCTTGTGCTTTATCCTGAAGGCCTTTGGAACGACATGCTGGACATGCTTCAGGCGAAGCTCAACAGATGGAACGGACAGCATCAACACCTTCTTCGCCAGTTCCTGGAAGATGCAGAAGTAGTAGAGTTGGACAGGAACGGACGCTTTTTGATCAACAAACGAAAGCTGAAATTTGCAGGGATTGCCCAAGACGTGAGATTCCTCGCCGTTGATGACCATATTGAGGTGTGGGACAAGAGTCAATTTGAATCTGTGCTCAGTGATACTACAACACTCGGAGCGGACTTGCAGAACATCATGGCGGAATTACCTCCAAACTTAATCTGACATAGCTAAAAGCCTACTCGTAGGATTGCGTCACTTTTTACAAGTCTCGCGCGCGAACCTTATTTTAAAGAAATAAGTGCTCAGAAAAGAGCGGTTTTTCATTTTCAAACTTACCCAAAATGCACAAAGAAGAAGACACATATCACCGGCCCGTTTTACTCAACCAGAGTATTGACGGAATGAACATCAAAAAGGATGGAATTTACGTGGATATGACCTTCGGAGGCGGCGGACACAGCAAGGAAATATTGAAAAGGCTCGAAGGAAGCGCACACTTGTATAGTTTTGACCAGGATGCCGATGCAGAACGCAACATCGTTGACGACCAGCGATTCACGTTCGTCAGAAGCAATTTCAGGTATTTGAAGAATTTCATGAAGTACTATGGGGAGGATGAAGGCGTTGATGGAATCCTTGCCGACTTAGGCGTTTCGTCGCATCACTTCGATGATGCAGAGCGTGGATTTTCATTCAGGTTCGATGCGCCACTCGACATGAGGATGAACCAACGTGCGAAGACCACATCGGCCACCATCGTCAACAACTACAGCGAGAAGGCACTAGCCGACATTCTCTACTGTTACGGAGAGTTGAAAAACAGCCGACAGATTGCAGCCGCAATCGTCAAAGAGCGCAACAACAAACCGATTGAAACGACAGGAGAACTGCTCAACATCGTGCAACCGTTCTTTGTAAGAGATAGGGAGAAAAAAGAGCTCGCAAAGGTGTTTCAAGCCCTTCGCATTGAGGTAAACCACGAAATGGATGCCCTAAAAGAAATGCTGACGGCTGCGACAGATTGTCTGAAACCAGGAGGACGGCTGGTGGTCATCACCTACCACTCATTGGAGGACAGGATGGTGAAGAACATCATGAAGACGGGCAGCATAGAAGGCGATGAAGAAAAAGACTTTTTCGGCAACGTATCATCACCGTTCAAACTAATCACACGAAAGCCGATCGTTCCTGACACCGAGGAACAGGAAAGTAACCCACGGTCGAGAAGCGCAAAGCTGAGAATTGCGGAGAAAATTTGAAATTGGAAGTTGAAAGATAGTTTAAATTGAGTTAATAATGGAAGAGGACAATAAACCGAACATTGAGGAACAAGACACTGAGCTGACGCAGGACGAGGTGCAGGAGCGCGAGGAGCGGCAGAAAGCGATTGAAGCCATCAAGAAGTTCACCGAAGAAGATGAGGAGGAAGACGAAGACAGTCTTGGGGAGATTACCCTGAAATCCATCATCGGAGGTGACATCTTGCAAAGTCGCTTCATGCTACATCAGGTTGTGTTCTTCATGTTCTTGGTTGTTCTCGCCATCGTCTACACAGGCAACCGATACGCCAGCCAACAAGACACCTTGCTCATCGACAGCCTGAAGGTAGAATTGCAAGAAGAGCGAAACAAAGTGCTGACTATCGAAAGCGATCTGCTCAACGCCAGTCGCCAATCAGAAATCATCAAACTGCTCAAAGCCAACGGAGATTCACTACTACTCAATCCAACCAAACCACCATTCATCATCAAAGAAGACGATAACCAATAGAAAGCATCAAAAAAATGAAGTTCGACAAGAAATACATATCAGGTCAATTCACACTCGTGATTATACTGGCATTGCTTTTCTGTGTTGGTATCGTTGTCGTTATGGTCAAGACCATGACAGTGGACAAGAAGAAATGGGAAGATGTAAGAAAAGGGAACTTTGAGAAAGACAGTCTGATTGTAGACCCCCAAAGAGGAAACATCCTATCAGCTGACGGTCAGCTGATGGCCAGCGACCTGCCCGACTACAAGGTATATATCGACTTCAAATCGGGTTTGTCGAAAGACGCTGTTAAGAACAACAAATTCTCACATCAGGATTCTGTCCTCTACAACACGAAAGACTCGCTGTTCTTAGGAAAGAACGAGGCATATGCCCAGACACTTGATTCCATCTGCGAAGGGCTGAGCAAGATTTGTCCGGCAAAGACTGCGGCAGAGTATCGCAAGCATCTGGCGGAGGGATGGACCTCACAAAGCCGCTACTATGAAGTGTGTAAGCATAAGACTTTGAACTACATCCAGTATAAGGAGTTGATGGCTTTACCATTTTTCCGTGAATACGAGAAACGTAAGTTCTTTGTTGGTCTGAACATCGTACCACGTAACAACCGTAAGAAACCCTTCGGTTCGTTGGCCCGTCGTACACTCGGCGACATGTTCGGCGATAAAGACAACAAAGAGAACAAGTCGGCACGTTCAGGACTGGAACTGGCCTACGACTCACTGCTGAGAGGCGTTCCAGGTATCATGCACAGACGTAAGATTCTGAACAAATATGTAGATTTGATCGACATCAAACCTCAGGACGGCTATGATATCGTATCCACAATCGACGTGACAATGCAAGATGTCAGCGAAAATGCTTTACGAGAAGAGTTCAAGGTCATCAAATCGACAGGCGGTCTGGCCGACATGGGTGTTGTGGTACTGATGGAACGTAAGACTGGTGACGTGAAGGCGATTGTCAACCTCTCATTGTATGATGACGGAGAATATTACGAAGCTCGTAACTTTGCCCTCGCAGCCCTCATGGAACCAGGCTCGACCTTCAAAACCGCATCAATACTTGTAGGACTGGACGACGGAACCCTTGACGTGAACGAGACCACTAACGGTAACGGAGGTGTGTACAACATGTATGGTTCGATGATGAAAGACCACAACTGGAATCGTGGCGGTTATGGAGAGATGGATGTTGCCCACACACTGATGTATTCATCAAACATTGGCGTAAGCCGTCTGATTGACAAACACTATCACAATAATCCTGAGAAGTTTGTCGAAGGCTTGCACCGCATCGGTATCGGAACTGACTTACAGTTGCCATTCGTCGGAGCCGCAACACCGAAGATCCGTATGCCGAAGGAAGACAGAAGCAACTGGTCGAAAACTGCGTTAGCATGGATGTCGATTGGATACGAGACACAGATTCCACCAATCTCAACTGTCACCTTCTACAACGCGATTGCCAACAACGGAAAGATGGTACGTCCAAGGTTCGTCACTGCAGCGCAGAAGGATGGCAAAGTCGTTCTAGAAATGCCAGTAGAGGTTATCAAAGAACAGATTGCCCGTCCGCAAGCCATCAAGCAAATTCAGGAAATGCTGCTCAGAGTAGTGAGCGAAGGTGTCGGAAAGCGAGCAGGCAGTAAATACTTCGCCGTTGCAGGTAAGACAGGAACAGCTCAGATTGGAGGTAAAGGCGGTTATAAGGGCGGCGGACACCTCGTCAGCTTCTGCGGTTACTTCCCGGCAGAAGATCCACAATACACTTGCATTGTTGCCATCCGATTGGTACACGGTCTGGCTTCCGGAGGTGGACAGGCTGGTCCTGTGTTCAAAAAGATTGCAGAAAGCATCTACGCAAATGCCGTGACCAGCGATCTCTCGAAAGCGAAAGACACGCTGACGGTATATACACCACAAGTCAAGAAAGGGTATGCGGGTGCGACCAAAGCTGTACTTGAGAAACTGAACCTGAAAGCAAAGACCTCAGGAGTCCAGAACGATGAGATTGTTGCTATCAACACGACTGAGAATGACATCAACTTTGAAGCCTATGACTATGACTTCGACCACCTGCCCGACCTAAAGGGAATGGGACTGAGGGATGCTGTGTACGAGATTGAACGCAGAGGAATGAAAGCAAAGGTGAAAGGAGTAGGCAAGGTGATACAACAAAGCATGCATCCAGGAACAAAGAGTCAAGAAGGTCAAACGGTTGAGATTGAACTTCGTCAAGACTAATCAAAAGAGCCAAAAACGTCAGAAACAAATAAACATACGATATATGCTGTTACAAAAGCTACTAGACACAATCAAGATAGAAGGGAATCAAGGAGAGCTGATCCGTGACATCACGGGTATCCAGATTGATTCCCGTCAGATTACGGAGGGACAAGTATTCGTGGCCGTACGCGGTACACAGAACGACGGACATAAATACATCGGAAAAGCCATCGAACTGGGTGCCACTGCAATTGTCTGCGAAGAGTTCCCCAATGAAATTAATCCCAACATCACCTACGTAAAGGTAAGCAACTCAGAGCATATCGTTGGTAACTTAGCAACAATATTCTATGGCAATCCTTCCACAAAATTCAAACTGGTAGGAGTGACAGGTACCAACGGCAAAACCACCATCGCAACAACGTTGTACAACATGTTCCGCAGCATGGGACATAAGGCTGGACTGCTTTCAACCGTTGTGAACTATATCGATGGAGAAGCCATCCCTACGGAGCATACCACACCTGACCCAATTACGCTGAACAAGTTGCTTGCCCAAATGGCAGATGCAGGTTGTGAATATGTGTTCATGGAAGTCAGCTCACACTCGATTGTTCAGAACCGCATTGGCGGACTGACTTTCGCAGGAGGTCTGTTCACGAACATCACCCGTGACCACTTGGACTACCATAAGACGTTTGAGAACTACATCAAAGCAAAGAAACAGTTCTTCGACAACCTCCCATCCGATGCGTTCGCTATCACCAATATCGACGACAAGAACGGAATGGTGATGGTGCAAAACACCAAGGCTGCTATCAAGACCTATTCCGTACAACAGGCAGCAGACTTCAAAGCCAAAATCATCGAATGCCATTTTGAAGGTATGTACCTAGAGATTAACGGAAAAGAGGTAGGTATACAGTTTATCGGAAAATTCAACGTCTATAACCTGCTTGCTATCTACGGAGCAGCCGTCATGTTGGGCAAAGAACCTCAAGACTGTCTGGTAGCGATGAGCAGCATGAAACCCGTAAGCGGACGACTGGAAGCTATTAACTCCCCAGAAGGATTCATAGCCATCGTCGACTACGCACATACTCCTGATGCATTGGAGAATGTGTTGAACGCCATTCACGGAGTGTTGGAAGGGAAAGGCAAATTGATTACTGTTTGCGGTGCTGGAGGTAATCGTGACAAAGGGAAACGTCCACTCATGGCACAAGAAGCTGTACGTCAAAGCGATAGAGTCATCATCACCAGCGACAACCCCCGTTTTGAAGAGCCACAAGACATCATCAACGATATGGTGGCAGGACTGGATAAAGAGCAGATGCGTAAAGTACTGACAATCGTCGACCGCCGCGAAGCTATCAAAACAGCCTGCATGATGGCAGAGAAAGGTGATGTGATTCTTATTGCCGGTAAGGGGCACGAAGACTATCAAGAGGTGAAGGGTGTGAAACATCACTTCGATGACCGCGAAGAAGTGCGTAAGTGCTTTGAATGTTGAAAATGAACGTTAAATTGCTAAATCGTAAATCAAAAGGATGTTATACTATTTATCACAATATCTCGACAAATTGGATTTCCCAGGAGCAGGAATGTCGACATACGTTTCGTTTCGCTCGTTGTTGGCATTGATGCTTTCGCTGATCATCTCAATGGTGGCTGGAAAGAGTTTCATCACCTACATGAAACGCAAACGTCATTTTGAAAGTGCACGTGACGCAGAAATTGATCCGTATGGGGTTCAAAAGAACGGAACACCTTCGATGGGCGGTATCATCATCGTAGGTGCAGTCGTTATACCTGCTCTCCTACTGGGACGATTAGACAATGTGTACATCAATCTGCTGATTATCACGATACTGTGGTTCGGGTTGCTTGGATTCATTGACGACTATATCAAGTTGAAAGGTAACAAGGATGGTCTGAAACCACGCTATAAAATATTTGGTCAGTTGATACTGGGCACTGTGGTCGGAGTTGTGTTGTGGTTGTCACCTCAAGCAGTTGTACGCGAGAATGTGACGATTGAAAAAGATGGTCAATCAGCAATGGTATTCCACAAGAGTGAGGCCCGAAAATCGACCGTAACAACCATGCCTTTCCTTAAGAACAACAACTTGGACTACTACGAAGTGTTTGATTGGATAAAAGACGGTAAGGTGAAACGCGCATGCGGCTGGATACTGTTCATCTTGGTAACTACGTTCGTGATAACCGCCGTTTCGAATGGTGCCAACCTGAACGATGGTATGGATGGGATGTGTGCTGGGAATTCAGCCATCATCGGTACAACGTTGGGCATCCTGGCATACGTATCAGGTCATATCCACTACGCCAGCTATCTGAACGTGATGTATATCCCAGGATCGGAGGAGATAGTGGTATATATCTGTGCCTTCGTGGGTGCGTTGATTGGATTCCTTTGGTATAATGCCTATCCTGCCAAGGTATTTATGGGCGACACAGGAAGCCTGTCCATTGGAGGAGTGATTGCAGTCACAGCCGTCATCATTCACAAAGAGCTGATGATTCCGATTCTCTGCGGTATCTTCTTTGTCGAGAGTCTCTCAGTCATCCTCCAAGTATGGTATGCTAAAAAAGGAAATAAGCGTAAAGTGAAACAACGTGTATTCAAACGTACCCCGATTCATGACCATTTCCGTGTACAGCAGAATCAGTTACTTGCCGATTGCAAGTATATCTGCAAATACCCAACAACGGTACTACACGAAAACATGATTACACTCCGTTTCTGGATTATCACAATATTATTAGCAGCAATCACTATTATAACTTTGAAGATTAGATAAGATGAAAAGAATCGTAGTTCTTGGAGCAGCAGAGAGCGGTGCTGGAGCTGCTGTGTTGGCGAAGGTAAAGGGTTTTGACGTGTTTGTATCAGACATGTCGGCCATCAAGGATAAATATAAGAAACAACTCGACGAATACCACATCGAGTGGGAAGAAGGGCAGCATAGTGAAGAGCTGATTCTCAATGCTGACGAAATCATCAAGAGTCCAGGGATTCCTGAGAAAGCACCGATGATACAGAAAATCAAAGCTGCCGGCATCCCTATCATTTCTGAGATTGAGTTTGCAGGTCGTTACACGAATGCCAAGATGATTTGCATCACAGGTTCAAACGGTAAGACCACCACTACGTCACTTGTCTATCATATTCTCAAAAATGCGGGGTATAATGTAGGTTTGGCTGGCAATATCGGCAATAGTCTGGCCCTACAGGTAGCGACAGAGAGCTTCGACTACTATGTGATTGAGTTGAGCAGTTTCCAATTGGACAACATGTACGAGTTCAAGGCAGATATCGCAATTCTCATGAACATCACCCCTGACCATCTCGACCGTTATGACTTCAAGATGCAGAACTACGTGGATGCAAAGATGCGAATCACCCAGAACCAGACCGAAGAGGATGCGTTCATCTTCTGGAATGATGACCCAATCGTGAAGGAAGAAATGAAGAAATATAACCTCAAAGCCCAGTTGTTCCCATTCTCTGAGTTCAAAGGAAACGGTGCTATCGCGTATGCTAAAAAGGGACAATACGTGATTGAAATACCTACCCCATTCAACATGGAATTGGAGGAATTGGCTCTCACAGGCAAACACAACCTCTACAACTCTCTGGCTGCAGGTATCACTGCCAATATCGCAGGAGTAGATAACGAAACGTTACGTGAATGTTTGTCCAACTTTGCAGGTGTGGAACATCGATTGGAGAAGGCAGGACGTGTTCGTGGGATTGACTTCGTGAACGACTCAAAAGCCACTAATGTCAACGCTTGCTGGTATGCCTTGGAGAGCATGAGACAACCTACCGTATTAATTCTGGGAGGAATCGACAAAGGTAACGATTACTCAGAAATCTATGATCTGGTTCGAGAGAAATGTGTGGGATTGGTTTTCCTTGGAGTGGACAACAAAAAACTGCACGAAAACTTCGATTCGTTCGGCCTGCCGATTGTAGACGTACAAAGCATGAAAGACTGTGTAGATGCTTGTTACAAGATGGCTCATGATGGCGATTGTGTGCTTCTCAGTCCTTGCTGCGCCAGCTTCGATTTGTTCAAAAACATGGAGGATCGTGGCGAACAATTCAAGCAATATGTAAGGGAACTTTAGATTTCAGTTGTTAGACGCTAGACGTTAGTTAAATAGTAAATGTAAATGATTAAATAGTAAACAAAACGATGCTAAAGATTATCAGTAATAACCTATTCAAAGGAGACAAAGTAGTTTGGATGATCTACTTCTTCTTATGTATGATTTCTCTCGTGGAGATCTACAGCGCATCCAGTTCCTTGACCTATTCTAATGGGAATCACCTTGACCCAATGATACGTCAGGCAGGATTCCTGTTTGTAGGACTGATCATCATTCTCATCGTACACAGAATACCATGCAAGTACTTCAAGCTCTTCCCAATCTTCTTGTTACCTGCATCGGTGATGCTACTGTTGTACGTTCTGTTGTTTGGAGGTACCATCAATGGAGGTAACAGATGGATCGATTTGGGATTCCTCTCGTTCCAACCATCTGAGGTAGCAAAGGCTGCCCTCATCATGTCGCTGGCAGCAATCCTCTCGAAAACCCAGAACGAAGAAACGGTTTATGGAAGAAACGGTAAAAAAATGGTTGTGATGGCCACAAAAGGCGGATACAACAAACCATTTAAGATCTGCAGCATCCTTGTTTGCGTCATCTGTGGACTCATTGTGTCTGAAAACTTCTCAACGGCTGCAATCCTGTTTACTGTGGCAATCATCATGATGTATATCGGTAACATCCCTCGCAAATTAATGATGAAAGGGCTTCTCTGCATAGGATTTGTGGGTGGACTCTTCATAGGAGCACTCCTTCTCATGCCAGAGTCTGTTGCTAACAATATTGGAGGACGTGTATCGACTTGGAAACATCGTCTTGAGAACAAACTCGGTATCGACAGATCAAAAGATGGAGAGAATGCAGCGGAAGAGAGTGAATACGACTTGGCAGAAAACTGGCAGGTAGGAAACTCAAATATCGCTATTGCCAATTCTAACTTGATTGGCTTGGGACCAGGTAACTCTGTACAGCGTGACTTCCTCTCACATGCGGAATCCGATTTCATCTATTCAATCATCATAGAAGAGACAGGCATCGCAGGTGCCGTATTCGTCATTTTCCTGTATTTTGCACTCTTGATAAGAGTCAATAAGATAGCGAAGAAGTGTGATAAATTCTTCCCAGCCTTTCTCGTCACCGGATTTGGTATCGTTCTGGTTCTGCAAGCCCTCATCAACATGGGTGTTGCAGTCGGGTTGTTACCTGTAACGGGTCAACCTCTACCACTCATTAGCAAAGGCGGTACATCAATCATCATCACCTGCTTCTATTTTGGTGTGATTCTCAGTATCAGTCGCTATGCAGAGAAAGTGAGCGAAACCTCATTGGAACCAGCAGAGCCTGTCAGTTCCCACGAAACCGACGAGTATTTTAGCGGAACAGGAATACAGTAAATGTAAAAATTATAAAATGTAAAAATGCAAAAACTGTAAACAGCTATAGAGACGATGGGACAATTGAAATTCATCATCAGCGGAGGAGGAACAGGAGGCCATATATTTCCTGCTATATCGATTGCGAATGCGATTAAAGCAATCGAGCCCGATGTCGACATCTTATTTGTAGGAGCAGAGGGACGTATGGAGATGCAAAGGGTTCCTGACGCAGGATATCCAATTATCGGATTGCCTATCGAAGGATTCAGTCGTAAGAATCCCTTCAAGAACATTCGGGTACTTTGGAAAATCCTCAGATGTCAGTTGAAAGCTCGCAAAATCATTCGTGACTTCAAGCCACAAGTGGTTGTGGGCGTTGGAGGGTATGCAAGTGGTCCCACACTGAAGACGGCTGCACAAATGGGTATTCCTACCTTGATTCAGGAGCAGAATTCCTATGCTGGTGTGACAAACAAACTCCTAGCGAAGTCAGCTAGCAAGATATGTGTGGCTTACGAAGGAATGGAACGTTTCTTCCCTGCTGATAAAATCATCATGACAGGGAATCCCGTTCGCCAGCAGTTGCTAAACGCAACGGTAAACCGTGAGGAAGCAATCATACAGTTCGGCTTGAACCCTAAGTTGCCAACCATCCTGATTATCGGCGGAAGTCTTGGTGCAAGAACTATCAACGAAAGCGTACTTGACGCACTTGACACCATTCAGGGGGCTGGCATTCAGATAATATGGCAGACAGGTAAATTCTATCGCCAGCAAATTGCTCAAGAACTGGAACGCCATCCAAAGATGGAGAACCTGTTCGTAAGCGATTTCATCTCAAACATGGATGTCGCTTATACAGCTGCCGACCTCGTGATTTCGAGAGCCGGAGCAAGCAGCATCAGCGAATTGTGTATGCTGGGTAAGCCTTGTATATTGGTACCTTCTCCGAATGTGGCAGAAGACCATCAAACCAAGAACGCAATGGCACTCGTGCAAAAAGAAGCATCCATCATGGTCAAGGATGCAGAAGCTCATGAACAACTTATCAAGCTGGCCATCGAAGTGGTACGTGAACCACAACGACTCAGCACATTGAGTACACACATCCAGCAATTGGCATTACCCGATTCTGCCAACATCATCGCCCAAGAGGTCATAAAGTTAAGCGTGAAGAGTAAATAGTAAATGGTTAAATAGTTAAATGATAATATGGTTAAGTCAGTATATTTCATCGGTGCAGGAGGCATAGGAATGAGTGCCCTACTCCGTTATTTTCTCACTAAGGGTTACAACGTAGGCGGATACGACCGCACGCCAAGTGAGTTGACGGAGAAACTGATCTGCGAAGGAGCACAAATCCATTATGAGGAAAACGTAGATGCCATTCCTGCCTGCTTCAAAGAGAAAGACAGCACGTTGGTGGTCTACACACCAGCCATTCCTGCAGAACACAAGGAGTTGGTTTACTTCCGCAAAAACGGGTTCGACTTGCAGAAACGGGCACAGGTGCTTGGATTCCTGACAAAAGCACATAAGGGGCTTTGTGTAGCAGGAACACACGGCAAGACAACCACCTCTACGATGACGGCTCATCTGCTCCATCAGTCACGTATCGATTGTAACGCATTCTTGGGAGGCATTTCCAAAAACTACGGAACCAATTACATTCTCTCAGAAAAAAGTGATTACGTAGTGATAGAAGCTGATGAATTCGACCGCTCTTTCCATTGGTTACATCCCTACATGACTGTCATCACGGCTACCGACCCCGACCATCTCGACATCTATGGCACCAAAGAAGCCTATCTCGAGAGTTTTCGCCACTACACAACCCTCATTCAGAAAGGTGGTGCTTTGATCATCCATAAGGGGCTTGAGATGAAAGCAGACGTTCAGGAAGGAGTCAGAGTCTATGAGTATGCGCGCACAGAGGGAGACTTCCATGCAACGAATATCCGGATAGGCAATGGAGAGATTATATTCGATTTCGTAACACCAACAACCACTATCAAAGACATACAGTTAGGTGTACCAGTCAGCATCAACATCGAAAACGGTATTGCGGCGATGGCGCTTGCTTGGTTGAACGGAGTTACTGAAGACGAGATACGCAGCGGTATGAAGTCGTTCGGAGGAGTCGATCGTCGTTTCGACTTCAAAATCAAGACCGACAAGATGGTGTTCCTCAGCGACTACGCACATCATCCTAACGAAATCGAGCAAAGCGTGAAGTCAATACGTGAGCTGTATCAAGATAAACGGATTGCAGCCGTGTTCCAACCACATCTCTACACACGCACACGTGACTTTTATAAGGAGTTTGCTGACAGCCTCTCGCTGTTGGATAAAGTGTATCTTTGCGACATCTATCCCGCTCGCGAAGCACCCATACCAGGAGTGAGCAGCAAGCTGATTTATGACAATCTGCGCCCAAGCATCGACAAACAACTCATCCGCAAGGAAGAAGTTGTCGAGCGTGTACGGGAAAAGGATTTCGACGTCCTCATCCTGTTGGGAGCAGGCGACATTGAGAACTATGTTCAAGCTATTACTGAAGTACTGTCATGATGCAACTGAAGAAAGGCATAAGAATCCTAATCGGAGCAATACTGGTCCTCGGTGTTGCGGCATACGCCGTATATGCCGTCATGGTTGCATCCACACCTTCAGCAGAAGATAAATGTACGCATATAGAGCTCAACATCGAGCAGAACCTGCATTCAGGGTTCATCACCAACGAGATTATCGAACGGGAACTCCATAAAGCGAACATCTATCCGAAAGACCGTCTGATGGCCGACATCCGCACACGCGACATCGAGAAAATACTGGCGAAGAATGAATTCGTGGAAAGTGTGGAGTGCTACAAGACAGCCAACAACACAGTTATCATCAACATCAAACAACGTACACCCGTCCTCTACGTGTTGCCTAACAACGGTAAAGGTTATTACATCGATAAATACGGAAAAGTCATCACGAAGACCAACTATCCCGTCAACTTACCGGTTGCCACGGGAATCATGTCGGAGAAATATGCCAAGAGAGCTTTATCAAAACTAGGAGCATACATCGTGAACGATGAATTCTGGAATAATCAGATAGAGCAAATCAACGTAAGGGCAAACGCAGACAACGAATATGTGATCGACCTCTACCCAAGGGTTGGCAACCACGTCATCCATCTAGGTCATATCACCAATTTCGAGAAGAAACTCCATCGACTGATGGTTTTCTATAAGCAAGGGCTGTCAGAAGTCGGATGGAACAAGTATTCGGCAATCGACCTCACATACGAAGGACAAATCATTTGTAGGAAATAACAAAAACATTAGATATCTATGGTAGAACAAGAAGCAATCATTGTAGCCATCGAACTGGGCTCATCAAAGATTTCGGGCATCGCCGGAAAGATGAAGGACGGGACCATGCAGATTTTGGCCTATGCAGAA
>CADBSN010000094.1 GCA_902797255.1 uncultured Bacteroidales bacterium
AACAACTCACCCAGTGCGGGAGAAGAGGGGTACTGTGAGTGTTTCCTTTATGTTGATGGGAATCCTCTTCTGTGTAGCCCTTATCACATCTAATCTGCTCGAAACCAAAGTGTTTCGTGTTTACGGGTCGCTCTCACTGACCTGCGGTTTCATCATCTTCCCTATCTCCTACATCCTCAACGACTGCATCGCAGAAGTATGGGGATATCGTAAGGCACGACTCATCATCTGGTCGGGCTTCATGATGAACTTCTTCGTAGTCGTCATGGGCACCATCGCCTGCTTCCTGCCACCATTGGAGCCAGGAGGCGACAACGCATTCCGTCAGATCTTTATGTTCGCCCCACAGATTACAGTAGCGAGTTTCATTGCCTTTGTGGTCGGTTCGTTCCTCAACGCATGGGTGATGAGTAAGATGAAACTGGCCAACAGGAACAAAGGGCACAAGAACTATTACTTCTCCCTTCGTGCTGTCGCATCGACCATCGTAGGTGAGAGTGCGGATTCCGTCATCTTCTTCCCCTTAGCGTTCTACATCTTCCCTACCCTGATCGAAGGAGCACCCAAGGTACCGTTCGAAGTACTAATCAGCTTGATGCTGACGCAAGTAATCGCGAAGACACTCTATGAGATTGTTGCTCTACCTATCACCATTCGCATCGTCAACTACGTGAAGAAAAGCGAAGGTACTGATGTGTACGATGATGATGTGTCGTACAACGCGTTTAAGATTAAGCAGATATAAAGGTCAAGGGTCAAGGGTCAAGGGTCGAGAGGCAAGAGGGAAGAATGATAAGTTTTTTTTCTTTGTAAGTATCTTGAGAGTGAACTCTCAGAAGTACTTCAAAAATAAATCCAACCTTTGTTCCGAACAAAGCTATCATGAAATGATTGTCATCTACATTGAGAATTTTAGTGTTTTTCGTGCTTTTCGATGTTTATGAAATAGAAACAATTCGTGTAAATCCGTGTCATTCGTGTTCAAAATGGTAAATGGTAAATGAATAAATAGTAAATGAGAGATGGAAAGAAATGAAGAAGGTCTGGAGTTGTTAGGACGCAAGACCGAATATAAGACAGATTATGCGCCAGAGGTGCTGGAGACATTTGTCAATAAGCACCCAGAGAATGACTATTGGGTACAGTTCAACTGTCCTGAGTTCACCAGTCTCTGCCCTATCACAGGTCAACCCGACTTTGCAGAGATACGCATCAGTTATCTGCCCGATGAACGTATGGTTGAGAGCAAGAGTCTGAAACTCTATTTATTCAGTTTCCGCAACCACGGGGACTTCCACGAGGACTGTGTCAACATCATCATGAAGGACCTAATCCGATTGATGGACCCTAAGTACATCGAGGTGACAGGCATCTTCACCCCCCGTGGTGGTATCAGCATCTACCCCTATGCTAACTACGGTCGTCCTGGCACCAAGTACGAAGAACTGGCAGCGTTTCGGATGCAGCATCACAACCTATAAACAAGCAAGAGACTGACAGGACAATATCATCATTTCCGCTATGGTAACAAAGATATCACAGGCTGGTCATCTGACTGGGCAGCCTATTTATCTGTGGGATACAGATTTTAAAAGTATTGCTATAAAATAAATTGCATTTATTTTGTCTTTGGATAGAATTATGTTGTCCTAGAGCAAAAAAATGCTCTTTTCTTGTGACCACTTGATATTTTTTTCGTACCTTTGCATCCAAATACGCATATAAAAGTATTAATCAATTTTTAATTGTACTAATTATGAATATCAAAGATTACAATTTCGACGGCAAGAAAGCCATCGTACGTGTTGACTTCAACGTGCCTATTCAGGACGGTAAGATTACTGACATGACCCGTATCAACGGTGCAGCTCCTACACTCAAACTGATTCTTGAGAAGGGAGGCAGTCTCATCATCATGTCTCACATGGGAAATCCAAAAGGCAAGAAGAAGCCAGAACTCTCACTCAGCCAGATTGTTGACGCTGTAAGCCAGACACTGGGTGTTCCTGTAAAGTTCGCACCAGACTGTGCAGATGCTTCTGAGGCAGCTGCAGCTCTGAAGAAGGGTGAAGTTCTGTTGCTTGAGAACCTCCGTTACTATCCAGAAGAGGAAGGCAAGCCAGTAGGTATTGAGAAAGATGATCCCGCATACGAGGATGCAAAGAAAGAGATGAAGGGTCGCCAGAAGGACTTCGCAAAGAAGTTGGCTTCATATGCAGACTGCTACGTGATGGATGCCTTTGGTACAGCTCACCGTAAGCATGCCTCTACAGCTGTTATCGCTGACTACTTCGATGCAGACAACAAGATGTTGGGCTTGCTCATGGAGAAGGAAGTGAATGCTGTTGACAATGT
>CADBSN010000095.1 GCA_902797255.1 uncultured Bacteroidales bacterium
GGTTGCGACGTGGATATACCTGAGACTGGCAAGACACTCGAAGAGAATGCCCTGCAGAAAGCCCAGTACGTCTACGATCACTATCATATCGATTGTTTTGCCGACGATACTGGATTAGAGGTGGAGGCCCTCAATGGTGCGCCTGGTGTCTATTCAGCCCGTTATGCAGGTGGCGAGGGCCACGATTCTGAAGCCAATATGACCAAATTGCTGAAGGAATTAGACAACAATGACAATCGCAAGGCCAGATTCCGTACCGTTATTGCCCTTATACAGAAGAAGGATGTCTGTCCCTGTGGTTGCACAAGCATCAAGGAGATCCATCAGTTCGAGGGAATCGTCAATGGTGAGATCATCCGTGAGCGTAGGGGAGGGGAGGGCTTCGGCTACGATCCCATCTTCCAGCCAGACGGCTACGACAAGACGTTTGCTGAATTGGGTATGGACATCAAGAACCACATCAGCCATCGTGCCAGAGCCACCAAGAAACTTGCTGACTTTCTCCTGAAAACCCTCATCCTGCTTTTCACTTTTAACTGCTCTCTTTTAACTGCTTCTGCCCAGGTAGGAACATGGAAAAACCATCTTTCCTACTATCATATTCAGCAGATATGTGCTGTTGGCGATGATATCTTCGTAAGAGCCAGCAACGGACTATACCAGTATAATCAGAATGATCAAAGTATCAAAACATACGATAAGGTCAACGGTCTTTCAGACACAAATATCAGACTAATTGCCTGGTGCAAACAGGCAAAGCGGCTCATTGCCGTCTACGAGAACTCAAATATCGACCTGATAGACGTAAACGGTAATGTCATCAATATCTCATCATACTACACTAAGACCATGACGGTAGACAAAACCGTCAATTATATCTATGTCAATGGTAAATACGCCTATCTTGCCACTCCTTTCGGCGTCATAAAGGTAGACGTCATGGATGCAGAGATTGCTGAGACTTATATGTTAGGACATAACATCACAAAAATAGATCAGCGTGACAACTATCTCTATGTGAATGCAGAGGAAAATGAGGAAGCTACAGTCTATCAGGGTAATGTCAAAGACAATCTGCTCGATTCCAGCAATTGGAAACTCTGCGACCCTGGCAATTATCCTTCAAACTTGTTTGTCGTTGACAATACGGACTGGGAAACATATTATCCAATCATCTCCACGCTTAATCCTGGAGGGCCAAGATATAATCTTTTTGGATTCATGAGATATATCAATGGCAAACTCCTTACCAGCGATAATAGCAATAGTGATGTGATTAATGCCGCCATACAAGTCCTGAAGGATCAGGAATGGCAACCGTTCGAAACAGAAACCGTCTATGAAAAGATAGGCAGGAGCTTTGTGAATGTCTATGCGATTGATGTAGATCCGTTAGATGAAACACACTATTTCGCTGGGGCAAGAGCCGGACTCTTTGAATTCAAAAACGGACAGTTTGTAAAACACTATAATAGCGAGAACAGCCCCATCGAGGCATATAATGGAAAAAGCCTGAACCACCAGATGGTATCAGGAGTCAAGTATGACAGCTCTGGTGATTTATGGATGCTAAACAGTTCTGCTCCTACACAATCTGTCATCAAATACACCAGAAACGGTGAGTTCATATCCTATTATGTTCCACAACTGATGAAACTCGATGGTAATGGATATACCAACAAGAGTAATGCCAATCTGTCGAACATCATCATAGACAGTAGAGGCTATATGTGGTTTGTCAACAATAACTGGGTCAGGCCTGCTGCCTACAGATACGACATGAACAATAATACCTGCATAGAGTATTACAACTTCGTCAACCAGGATGGTACAGCGATTACAATCAAGGACGGTGTGAGGTGCGTATGCGAAGACAAGGAAGGCAATATGTGGTTTGGTACTGACTTAGGACCCATCTTGCTTGAGAAATCACAATTTGAAGCCTCCAATCCTATATATACACAAGTCAAAATTCCACGTAACGACGGCACTAACTATGCTGACTATCTGCTCAACAAAGTGGATATCACCGCTATCGCCATTGATGCAGGAAACAGAAAATGGATGGGTACCAACGGCAATGGTGTCTACCTGATAAGTGCAGATAATCTTACACAGCTACAACACTTCACGACTGACAATAGTAATTTGCTTTCAGACATCATTTACTCAATTGCCATCAATGAGAAGACAGGTGAAGTATTCTTTGGTACTGATAATGGCTTATGCTCATATCTGAGCGATGCTACCGTTATCAACACAGAGATGACAAAAGACAATGTATGGGCTTATCCCAACCCTGTCACCCCTGATTATACCGGACTTATTACGGTCGTTGGACTTACGTTCAATGCCGATGTCAAGATTCTGTCTTCCAATGGTGCCCTCATAGCAGAAGGACGCAGCAATGGCGGATCATTCACCTGGGATGGAAAAGACAAAAAAGGCAATCGCGTCCCATCTGGAATATATATGGTTGTTACGGCTACCAGCGAAGGCAAAAAAGGTACGGTCTGCAAGATTGCTATCGTTAACTAACAAATGGATATAGAATGAAAAAATTATTGTTATCACTTTTAGTAATAAGTCTGACTTGCCATGTTCAAGCCCAGTTGGTAATTAACAATCATGTTGTTCATTACGACAGCTATACCAATACTTGGCTGACAACTGTACCTGAGGAAATGTTCGGAAAGGACAATCTGTTGCCTGTTACAATACAAGAAGGATGGAAAGACTTAACGATTGACAACGAAAAAGTAGACAACCAATATACATTTAAGAACATAACTGCAGAAAGTGCTTACCAGACAAGTATTACGGATGCAGATGGACAGACCTTGACTGGTAAGATCCTGTTTACTTTTCTTCCTATCATCCATTTAAACGGAGAATTCGGTTATGACTATCAGAGTGGAACGGTTTCCATTTCCAATCCTGATGAACAGAGTGATAACGATTCACTCCCGGCAAAAATCAAATGGCGTGGAGGTAGTACTAATACAGAAGATAAGCATAAACGCAATTACAACATCAAATTCGATAAGGATATCAAGCTGTTCAATATGCGCGAAGATAACAACTGGATGCTGGATGCAGGACAACCAGATGTATTCCGTATGCGCAACAGAATAGCTATGGATATTTGGAATGACATGGCTCATAAGCCATATTATGCCGACAAGGAACCTAAGGCACTTAATGGTGTCAGAGGATGTATGGTGGAGGTCTTTCTCAACGATGAGTACAGAGGAATCTATAATCTCTCTGAAAAGATGGATCGCAAGCAAATGAAACTTAAGAAAGTCGATAAGGCTGGTGAGATTCATGGTCTGCTCTATAAGGGAGAGTCGTTTGAGAATACTTCTATGAATGATTCCATCTACAGTTATGACAATAGCTCACTCACCCTGTTGGGTTATGAGGTAAAATATCCAGAGCCTGGTGATGACTGCGACACAACTGACTGGAAACCAATCGTAGATGCCAACAATAGGATACTTATTCTCTGCTACGATGACGAAGCGTTTGAAAAAGAAATCGAGGAATGGTTAGACGTACCTGTCATGATAGACTACAGCGTATTCCTTAGTTCAGTAAACGCACTCGACAACAGCGGAAAAAATATGTACTGGGCCATCTATGATAAAGCCACTAACAACCGTATGACGCTTGCTCCATGGGATTTGGACTGTACTTTCGGACAACGATGGGGAGGTGAGATGATAAATGAAGAAGTTGATCGCACCTCACCATACTTCTTTGCTGATGTAGTCATTTCAGGCTTCTATAATTTCTATCGTACAAACGCACTACGCTTTAACGACAGACTGAACGAGCGCTATCAGGAATTACGTCAGGAAGGTAATGTGTTATCAACAGAAAGCCTTATTAATCGAGTCACAAAGTATTACCTTGCCATCAAGAACAGCGGAGCAGCAAAGCGTGAGACAGACAAGTGGAGTGGGGACAGTGACATCAAAGGCGAGGAAATAGATTTCGACAAGGAGTATGAGTATATCTGTGACTGGATAACGAAACACATGGAAGCTGTGGACGAAAGGACATTTCCCGTATATTATAATAAGGAATATATAGATAGCATTAACGCTGGCGTAGTTAACATCAGAATCAACGAAAGTTCAAGTCGCTACATTTATACACTCAGCGGACAGCGTATAGAACCTGCCAA
>CADBSN010000096.1 GCA_902797255.1 uncultured Bacteroidales bacterium
CAGCGATTGGCCCTCAGCATACTTCGTCTCATCGAAAATGATGTAGTGGTCACACTTCGGACAACGTACTCGTTTCATTTATCTCACCTTAGACCATTAACCATTAACCTTATAAACCCACGCTTCAGCCAGTTCCTTGTTTTTGTGTACCTTGCGTAGCTCCTTGTATGCTTCGTCAGCCGTCTGGAACGAACCACATACTACTCGCCTTATTTTATTATTAAGGTACACGCGCGCGTCAATATAGCCTTGTTTCTTTAGCCTGCCGACGAACTCATCAGCATTGACCTGCGACACCTGGCTGGCCAACACGATACAGTAGCGGGCAGCGGGGGGAAGCGTTGCTGCGGGCTCTGTGGTGGCAGTAGGTTCTGTTGTTTCCATAGTCTGTGCAATCTCTTCTTTTGGCCCTGTAATGGCTGCTATGTCGAAGGTTTCCATGTCGCGCTGCTGCAGCACTTCCTTTACCTGCTGTTCGTCGAGCGTGGCTGTTGACTTCTTGTTCGAGTCGGTGGTCATGATGGGCAAATTGAGTTGGCTTATGTTCACCATAGTCTGTTCGTCGTTGTCCACCTGAGGCGTAAAAATAAAGAATGCCAGTAGGGCTGCTGCGGCAGCTACTGTATTTCTCACCCACGACATCTTGATGGTGATGGAGCGCTCTTTTTTTTCCTCATTGTCTGTCTGCTCCTCAACGTTTGTATCAGTCTCAATGGTGCTTTCCTCATCCTGAGGCTGGTTGTCTGTTACATCGACAGTCTCCATCTCAAGCACTGATGCCTTCTCTGCCGTCTTAGAAGAAGCTGCGTTCAGCAGTTTCATTTCAAACGAACTGAGACCATAAAGCCCTGGGGTAAGGATGCCTGCCTCGCATGGGTCAAACTCCAACTTCCCCTCATCGTTGATGCTGAGGCGACCAATATCGTTCAACTCGTAGTAGCCTTCGTTCTCAAGATGTTGTCTGAGCTCACACACTTCGTCCTCGATGCGGTTCAGGGCTTCGGGATAGCTGATGTCGTAGGCTTCGATGTACGACTGTGCAAGCAATGAATCGTTTAGCTTAAGTTGGGGATTGAACCCTAAGGTGCGCTGTGGCGGCAAGAACATCGCTTCGTTCTCGTCGTAGCGGGACTCAATGTGATGGGTCATAAAACCGCCTAAACCAGGCACTATGACGCAATCATTGCTCAGCAGAAGTATTTCTATATGTCTTTCTATTTCAATCACGATTGCAAAAGTACTGCTTTTTTGCGACATTTGCAAATAAAAGAATCTTAAAAATGCTATGAAATAAAAAAAAAGTACTACCTTTGCAAAAAATATGTCAGACTATGGAATTTAAGGAGACAGACCTCAAGGGAGTCTATATCATTGAGCCACGTGTATTTGCTGATGCCCGAGGCTATTTTTTTGAAGCTTGGAAACAGGCTGAATTTGAAGATTACATCGGACCCGTGAAATTCATTCAGGACAACGAATCGATGTCGAGCTTTGGCGTACTTCGCGGACTGCACTATCAGAAAGGTGATCTGTCGCAGGCCAAGCTAGTGCGTGTTATCAGCGGACAGGTGGTCGACGTGGCTGTTGACATTCGCAGGAGCTCACCCACCTTCGGGCGTCACATCATGGTTGAACTCAGTGGCGACAACAAGCGCCAGCTGTTCATACCCCGTGGTTTTGCCCATGGTTTTGTTGTGCTCAGCCCCGAGGCTGTGTTCACCTATAAGGTCGACAATCCTTATGCTCCACAGCATGAGGCAGGCATCCGTTGGGACGACCCGGAGCTGGCCATCCAGTGGCCTATTGATCCCAAGGATGTGCTCACCAGCGACAAGGATTTGCGACAGCCTTTGCTGCGTGATGCCGAACTTTTCGATTGATTATCTCAACTAAGCATTACTATAGATTAAAGGATTATGAATATTGCAATAGTAGGAACCGGCTATGTCGGACTTGTCTCAGGCACGTGTTTTGCTGACACTGGTGCCACTGTAACTTGTGTGGATGTCGATGCCAATAAGATTGAACGGCTGAAGAATGGTGAGATACCCATCTATGAGCCGGGTCTCGACGAATTGGTGAAGAAGAATGTGGCCGCTGGCCGTCTGCGTTTCACTACAGATCTGGCCTCTGTGCTTGACGATGTGGAGATTGTATTTTCTGCCGTTGGAACGCCTCCTGATGAGGATGGTTCTGCCGACCTGAAGTATGTATTGCAGGTGGCTCGTACCATTGGTCAGAACCTGAATCACTATGTCGTGGTGGTCACCAAGTCGACAGTTCCTGTGGGTACTGCCCGCAAGGTGCGTAATGCCATCGACGAGGAACTGAAGAAGCGTGGTGTCGACGTGCCTTTCGACGTGGCTTCCAACCCAGAGTTCCTTAAGGAGGGTAGTGCCATCAAGGACTTCATGTCGCCCGACCGCGTTGTTGTGGGTACTGAGAGCGAGCGTGCCAAGAAAGTGCTCACTCGCTTGTACAAGCCTTTCCTCATCAATAACTTCCGTGTCATCTTCATGGATATTCCCTCTGCAGAGATGACCAAGTATGCCGCCAACTCGATGCTGGCTACGCGTATCTCGTTTATGAACGACATTGCTAACCTCTGTGAGCGTGTGGGTGCTGATGTAAATATGGTACGCGCGGGTATTGGTTCTGACACCCGCATCGGTCGTAAGTTCCTTTATGCAGGCTGTGGCTATGGTGGCTCGTGCTTCCCCAAGGATGTGAAGGCACTCATTAAGACAGCCGACCAGAACGGCTATTCCATGGAGGTACTCAAGGCTGTGGAGCGTGTGAACGAAGCTCAGAAGAGTGTGCTCTTTGACAAGCTCGTCAAGGCGTTCGAGGGTCATGAGCTCCGCGGACTTACCATTGCCATGTGGGGTCTGTCGTTCAAGCCCGAGACTGACGATATGCGCGAGTCAACAGCTTTAGTCATGATCAAGCGGCTGCTCGATGCTGGCTGTAACCTGCGTGTCTACGACCCAGTGGCTATGGACGAGTGCCGTCGCAGAATTGGCGATAGCGTCACCTACTGCCGTGACAAGTATGACGCTGTGCTCGATGCCGATGCTCTGCTGCTACTCACCGAGTGGAAGGAATTCCGCCTGCCAACTTGGGGTGTCATCAGCAAGGCTATGAAGCGTCAGCTCGTAATTGATGGACGTAATATATTTGATGCTGAAGAACTTACAGAAAACGGCTTCGAGTATTACTGCATTGGTAAGAACTGATAACGTATTATGACCTTTGGGTATATCATAGAACGTGTCTGTAGGCAGGGTATCCTGCTCCTGACGGTGGCCTTGTCTTCACTGCTTGTCTGCTGTTCGTCCAAGTCGGTCGGTAACGGGGCCGATGCTGGTGAAGAGGAGGAAAGCCGTGAGGCCAAGGCCATGCTGCAGGGCATCTGGGTCGACGAAGAGACCGACGAGGTGAGTTTCCGGGCTGAGGGTGACACTATCTACTATCCCGACAGCGTCAGTCAGCCCACCTTCTTCCGCATCGTTGGCGACTCACTGGTGCTCAAGGATGTCGATGCTCGCTATGCCATTGTGCGCCAGTCGGCTAACGTCTTCTGGTTCCGCAATCAGGCAGGCGACGAAGTCCACCTCAACAAGAGCAATGACTCCTTGAGAATGTCATCCTTCGTCCACGACCGCCCTGCCACCATCCTCACCTATACCGAGGTGGTCAAGACCGACTCTGTGGTATTCTTTAATGGCGATCGCTACCACTGGTATCTTGCCATCAACCCTACCCACTACAAAGTGCATGCTACCAGCTACAGCGACGATGGTGTCGAGGTCGACCGCGTCTACTATGACAACATCATGAATGTGTCGCTGTTCCAAGGCTCGAGGAAACTCTTCTCTTGTGACTTCCGCAAACAGCAGTATGAGGGTAAAATTCCCCACGACTTCCTGGAACGTGCCATCCTTGCTAGGATGGACTATGTAGGCGTAGATAATCGTGGCTTCCGTTTTAACGCTACCCTCTGCATCCCCGATGGCGCCAGCTGTTATAAGGTTGAGAACCTCATCTCCCACGACGGCCGCCTCACAACTACCCTTGTGGAAT
Source organism: uncultured Bacteroidales bacterium (assembly GCA_902797255.1). GTDB lineage: Bacteria > Bacteroidota > Bacteroidia > Bacteroidales > Bacteroidaceae > Colivivens. Next base: position 4,084 of record CADBSN010000096.1, read on the forward strand.
ACTAAATTCTTGAGATTCATCTGGTGGACCATAATGGCAACATCGTTTTACAAGCATGATGGATGAAAATGGCATTTCTGAGAACACGGGCTCGAACGAGCACGACTAACTCTCCAAAATTGAAAAGGAGTTGGAACCGAAATGGATCCAACTCCTTTTTTCTTGTAAGTTCTGGAGAAGGCGTATCAGTAATTGAAGGTTCCGAATTCACTTTGGATAGTCAGTGAGCGGGGGCTTTCCTCAATGTGGCCTACCACCTGGGCGTTGATGTTGAACGACTTGCTGATGGCTATCACCTGATCTGCCACCTCAGGACGAACATAGATTTCCATGCGGTGACCCATGTTGAATACCTGATACATCTCACGCCAGTCAGTGCCTGAGCAGTC
>CADBSN010000097.1 GCA_902797255.1 uncultured Bacteroidales bacterium
ATCAGTACCTCGACGGCGAGGGCACCATCATCTATGTGGGAAAAGCCAAAAACCTGAAGCGTCGTGTCAGTTCGTATTTCAACAAAACCGCCCAGACGAGGAAAACCCAGATACTGGTCAGCAAGATTCAAGACATCAACTATGTGGTGGTGCCCACAGACGAAGATGCCCTGTTGCTGGAAAACAACCTCATCAAGAAGTACAAGCCGAGGTACAACATCCTGCTGAAGGACGATAAAACCTACCCTTCCGTCTGTGTCACCAACGAGGAATTCCCAAGGGTGTTCAAGACACGTAAGATATTCCCAGGTGTGGGAACTTATTACGGGCCTTTCAGTCACGCAGGAACCCTCAACAATATGCTGGAACTGATTAACCGCATCTATCCCCTCCGCAGATGTCGTTTTGCGATGTCGAGCCAGCAAATCGAAGACGGCAAGTTCAAAGCCTGTCTGGAATACCACATCAAGAACTGCAAAGCACCATGTGTGGGGTTGCAATCGAAGGAGGAGTATATGGAGAGTGTAGCAGAAGTGAAGGAGATCCTCAAGGGCAATACTCGCAAGGTGTGTGATAAACTGTTACAGCGTATGAATGCCCTCGCAGAAGAGATGCGATTCGAGGAAGCTCAGGAACTGAAGCGAAAGTATGAGCTGGCGTTGGAATTCTGCGAGAAGAGCGAAGTGATAGCTCAGCACGACCATAATATCGATGTATTCTCCATCGCAGATGACGAGAAGTCGGCTTTCATTAACTATCTGCACGTCACCAACGGTTGCATCAATCAGGCATTTACCTTCGAATATGCCAAGCGGATGGACGAGGAAGCCGAAGACCTTCTGGCATTGGGCATCGTAGAAATGCGCGAACGCTATCGCAGCGACTCCAAGGAGATTATTGTCCCCTTCCCACTGGAGATAGAACTGAAAGATGTCCTCATCACAGTACCTCAGCGAGGCGACAAGAAACACTTGTTGGATCTTTCGCTCGCCAACGTGAGGCAGTATAAGTTTGACAAAGCGAAGCAGGCAGAGAAACTCAATCCTGAGCAACGCGCCACCAACTTGCTGAAGGAGTTGCAGACGAAGCTAAAACTAGACAGGCTGCCCATCCACATCGAGTGTTTCGACAACTCAAACATACAAGGTGCAGAAGCAGTAGCAGGGTGTGTGGTGTTCAAGAAAGCCAAACCAGCCAAGTCGGAATACAGGAAATACATCATCAAGACCGTAGAAGGACCTGACGACTATGCTTCGATGGCTGAGGTGGTGTATCGCCGATACAAGCGGCTGATAGATGAAGCAGGCGAACTACCTACCCTCATCATTGCAGACGGAGGAAAGGGTCAAATGGGCATCATCAAGCATGTTGTAGAGGACGAACTCCAACTGCAGATACCTATCGCAGGACTAGCAAAGGACGGCAAGCATCGCACCTCAGAGTTGCTAACCTATCAAGACGGACAGATTGTGACAGTAGGTGTGGAGATAAAGAGTGCCTTGTTCCAGTTCCTCACTCGCATTCAGGACGAAGTACATAGATATGCCATTCAGTTCCATCGTGACAAACGTTCGAAGGCACAGGTGGTATCAGAGTTGGATAGCATCAAAGGTATAGGAGCCGCTACAAAAACAGCCCTGCTGAAGCAGTTCAAGAGTGTAAAACGTATCCGTGAAGCCAGCGAGGACGCAATTGCAGAGGTAGTAGGAAAAGCAAAAGCAAAGACAATTAAGGAAGCATTATGAGAGCAGTGATACAAAGAGTGGGCGAGGCATCTGTCACGATTGACGGAGCAGTCAAGGCACAGATAGGGAAAGGCTATCTAGTGCTGTTGGGCTGTGAGAACGCAGACACCCAAGAAGATATCGAGTGGCTGAGTAAGAAAGTGGTGAATCTGCGGGTGTTCGATGATGAGAACGGGGTAATGAACCGCTCCATATTAGATATAGGTGGTGAGATACTGGTTGTCAGCCAGTTCACCCTTTGGGCTTCCTATAAGAAAGGAAACCGCCCCAGCTACCTCAGGGCTGGTAGCCACGAAATCACTATTCCACTCTACGAACAGTTCTGCCACCAGCTCTCTGCTGATTTAGGTAAGCAAGTAGCAACAGGCGAGTTTGGTGCAGACATGAAAGTAGCACTTGTGAATGATGGTCCTGTCACCATTTGCATGGATACAAAGAACAAAGAATAAACAATCAAGACTATGGAACTAACAGACAACAAAATCCAGCAAGCATTTTCCAAGTACAACTTGGAGCTTGACGACGAGCAAGTAAAGAAAGAGGTGGCTGCGCTGATTGCCAACCACCGAGAAGAAAATAATACGATTGCCGTGAAAAAGTTCCTGCTGAACAGTGTGGAACTCACCACTTTGAAGACGACGGACAGTGAAGACAGTGTGATGCGCTTTGTGGAGAAGGTTAACAAGTTCGACGATGTATATCCAGAACTGGGACATGTAGCTACCGTCTGTGTCTATCCGTGCTTCGCTTCCATCTGTCACGACACCTTGGAGAATGATGAGGTAGAAATTGCCTGCGTATCGGCATGTTTCCCTTCATCACAATCGTTTATCGAAGTGAAGATTGCCGAAACGGCACTCGCCCTCAAAGACGGAGCTACAGAAATCGACATCGTGCAATCTGTTGGTAAATTTCTGGCAGGCGACTACGAGACTGTTGCTGATGAAATTGCAGAGCTGAAAGAGGTCTGTGGCGACAAGAAACTCAAGGTCATTCTTGAGACAGGATGTCTGAAGACTGCCAGCAACATCAAGAAAGCCTCAATATTGGCTATGTATGCAGGAGCCGACTACATCAAGACATCAACAGGAAAACTCGAACCTGCTGCAACACCTGAGGCTGCCTACGTCATGTGTCAGGCCATCAAGGAGTACTATGAAGAGACAGGTATTCAGATTGGGTTCAAGCCAGCAGGTGGTATGAAGACAGTAGAAGATGCCCTCACCTATTACACTATCGTAAAGGAAGTACTTGGCGAACAATGGCTCAACAACACGATGTTACGTCTTGGCACCAGTAGCTTAGCCAACAAACTGTTAAGTGATATTCAAGGTGAAACTATACAATTCTTTTAATTCCTATATCCCATGAGAAGATTTTTCTTATCATTTATTGTCCTTGCGGCAACCTTTACACTGGCTGTCGCTCAAGACACGCAAGCAACACAAGCGGATAGTGTTATTGTCGCAAAGAAGTTTGGCTATCTCAGCTATGACGCTGTGCTGAAAGCGATGCCTGCTTATGCAGAAGCCCAGAAGAGTTTCAACGACTTGAAGGCAAGCTACGCTAAAGAACTCGAACGTTCAGAATCGGAATTCAGCAAGCAGTTTGCAGAATATGTTGACGGACAGAAAACATTCCCTGAAAACATCCTGCTGAAACGTCAAAAAGAGTTGCAGCAGCTGATGGAACAGAGTCTGACATTCAAACAGGAAGCGCAACAGTTGCTCGACAAAGCAGAGAAGGAACTGATGCAACCAGTCCATCAGAAACTGAAAGAGGCCCTGTACAAGATTGGTACAGAGCGAGGCTATGACTACATCCTCAATACAGACAACAACAGCTATCCGTTCGTGAACTCCCAAACGGGTGAGGATATCACAGCAGAAGCAATCAGCGTCGTATCGAAATGAACGAAGGACCGATAGGTGTATTTGATTCGGGATATGGCGGACTGACCATCTTGGATGCCATCCGTCGACACATGCCAAAATATGATTATGTGTATTTTGGCGATAATGCTCGTGCTCCTTACGGAACACGTTCTTTCGATGTGGTCTATCAGTACACACTCGAAGCCGTCGAGAAACTCTTTGCCTTGGGATGCCCTCTGGTCATCTTAGGATGCAATACCGCATCTGCAAAGGCCTTGCGAACGATTCAACAGACCTATCTGCCCCAGCATGCTCCAAACAATCGGGTATTAGGAGTGATTCGACCTACAGCTGAAGTGGTTGGTACCATCACACGTAACGGCCATATCGGTGTTTTAGCGACAGAAGGAACCATCAAGTCGGAATCGTATAACTTGGAGATTCTCAAGTTGTTCCCTGACAGTAAAGTGACAGGTTTAGCTTGTCCTATGTGGGTACCTTTGGTTGAAAACGGCGAGTATGACAAGCCAAGTGCCGATTACTTTGTACAGGAACGTATCGACACACTGTTGCAAACCGATCCGCTCATCGACACCATCATCTTAGGATGCACCCACTATCCGCTGTTGATGGAAAAGATACGTAAATTCTGCCCATCCAACATCTGCATACTTACCCAAGGACAATATATTGCTCATAGTTTGAAAGACTATCTCCAACGTCATCCAGAGATGGAGAAACGTTTACGAAAGGGTGCCATGTGTCGATACTTCACGTCTGAGTCACCTGAGCGTTTCAGCGGTAACGCATCCTTATTTCTCAACGAACAGATTGAAGTAGAGAGGTTATGAACTCCAAGCCAAATGAAACAAAAGAACAATGTATAGACCCGACTGTTTCGGTAGGGCCTAAGTATACTACGAAATCTAAAATAACAAAATCCGTTTTAGACATCGTTGTCCTCATTATCATATTTGGTATTGGGCAACTATTGGGTGGTATTGTAGGCGTTATCTTAGGGGTTATTGTTACTGAGATATCAGGAGGGGCATCTTACACATGGAGTGTTGCCATCACATTAGCAGTAGCTTCTTTCTTTACGATCCTACTCTTTATTATCTCCCGATACTTACTCGTTAAGTCAGATTGGTTAGAAAAGCCCGATTTCATCGAAGAAATCAACCCCTTCCGACTTCGTTGGCACCTGGCTCCAGTGATGCTTATTGCCACCTTTGCAGGCGCGCTCTCTACAGGTTGTCTAGGCCAAGCGTTGGGAGTAGAAGACACATTGGAAGACACGATACAAGGGTTAGCAAACAATCCGATAGGTGCTCTTACAATTGCATTTATTGGTCCACTCAGTGAGGAAATTATCTTCCGTCATGGTATGCTAGGTGGGATGTTGCGACGAGGCGTGTCCCCATGGATAGCCATTTTGGTGTCATCACTTCTTTTCGGTATCATTCACTGGAACCCCATCCAGATTCTCTTTGCCAGTGCACTGGGGGTGATGCTAGGAATCCTCTACACCAAATCCCAAAGCATCGTACCTTCGCTCATCTATCATATCATCAACAATAGTATTGCGGAAGCTGTAATGTTGATTACCGGAAAAGAACAAGACCCCACGTCTGAACTGTTAGACACTCCCCCTGTTCTCATCAGCGTAGCGGTCGTAGCAGCAGCCATCTGCATACCACTCTTTATCTACTATTGGCACAAACCAACTCTAAACTCCAAACACTAAACTATCAACTCATGAATCCCTACACTATAGACATATCAGTCTTGCTGTTGTTCTTCAACAGACCTGACCATTTCTCCAAAGTATGGGCAGAGGTAAAGAAAGCACGTCCTGCACGTCTATTCCTTTATCAAGATGGACCTCGTGAAGGGCGAGATGATATGCCTGGCATCTTGGCCTGTAGGGAATTAGTGAGTGACGAGCAGATTGATTGGGAATGCGAAGTACATCGCAACTATCAGACACAAAACTATGGATGTGACCCATCGGGATACATGTCGCAACAATGGGCGTTCTCTCTCACAGATAAATGTATCGTACTAGAGGATGACGTGGTACCCAGTCAATCGTTCTTCCCCTTCTGTAAAGAGTTGCTCGACCGCTACGAAGATGACCCACGTATCACCCTCATCAGCGGTTTCAACACAGAAGATACCCATCTTCTCCTCCCGGCGCAATCATATTTCTTCACTCGCGTATTCTCCATTTGGGGATGGGCCTCCTGGAGCCGAGTCATCTTAAATCGTGATGGCAACTATGGTTTTGTAAACCATCCCCAACAGTTCCAGTTGTTGAAAGAGAAAGTACAACAGTATCATCAGCGTAGCGATATGCCACAGATGTGTATCGATCATGCACGTAGCGGTAAACAATATTTCGAATCCATCTTCTGGGCTTATATGCTCCTACATGATGGTTTGGCCATCATGCCAAGCCAAAACCTCATCAACAACATCGGTATGGAAGACGGAACTCACTTCTCGGCACAACTCGACCTCATCCCAAGACGATTACGTCATGTGTTCACAATGCCTCGGCACGAACTTACTTTCCCACTCACACACCCAACGCAAGTAGAGGAATATCCAGAATACCAACGGTTGCATTATCTGAGAAATGCATGGAACAACCCTTGGAGAAAAATACAATATTCGCTTGAAGAGTTATGGCTGAACCTCAAGCAAGGAAACTTCGGCAATATCACTTATGCCATCCGGCGCCGTTTCCGGAAATGGGCAGGTACCGAGCACCATAAATAAGTAAGCAAGCAATTAGGAAATACCACATAGCCACGCCCCAACTATTTGCACGCCAAGGAATCACTGCAAACTCAATGGAGGCGAACCATGAGGTCACACCATTCATCAATACAGCGATCCCCATCAAACCACTACCAACCCATGCACTCAGCAAGGATTGCCAACTCACCATCCACCAAAGGGCCGCAACAGCCATCAACGCCGTAGCCAATAAACTCATCACCAGATTTGAACCGATTGACAGGATTGAAACGAAGCCAAAATAGTAGGATACTAATGGCAAAGTCATCATGCTACAAACGATAGTTGTGATAACACTTCCAACAACAAAGTCTGCTACTCTTTCCACGATCCGTTTAAACAATCCGCCTCGACCAAATCCATATCTTATTTGCGTCCACCGTTCAAACATCCAAGTCCCCATCGTTAACAAACCTAGCATAGAGAGAACAGACAACTCAAATCCCACATCAAGCAACATAAATGGGTTCACGCAAAGCATCACCATCACGGTTACACACAACACATCAACGGAATTGACCCTCCTCCTTACAATCTGTGCCAATAGGAGGATGGAAAACATGATAGCGGCTCGCACCAATGAAGGAGGAAAACCTGTAACTGCAACAAATGCCCAAATAGCAATAAGACTCAATCCTCGAGCCACGTTTCGCCACTTATCAGACCCAATCCGTGCGAACAGCAATAGTTGCAACAGCATATACACAACGGTAAGGTGGAAACCCGATAGGGCTAACACATGACTCACGCCAGCATGAGAATACTGTTTTCGCAATTCTTTGCTGAGTTCGCTTTTATTACCTGTTGTCATCGCTGTCACGACAGCCAATTCGTCACGATCGCCTATTGGAAAAGCTGTATCACGCAACAGTTGCAATTGATTGTTAAGCAGCTGACGCACTCCCATCAAACCCTCAGGTTTCCCTTTCGTCACTCGCCATGATTCTGCATAGCATGTACCCGCTATTTCATTGAGGAAGAGATGGCGTCGGTAAGTAGCAAACTCATCTGTTGGGTCAGCAAGAAATGAAGAAGGTTTCAATCCATGTTTCGTAAAGATTAGGAGTGTATCTCCAATATTAGGTTCAGATACAGGATTAGCTATCACAGGATTGTGATTAAGATAGCAAATAAAAGATACCCCTTGTAGTGTCTGCATCTCAACAGCCAAAGAATGGGTTTTGCGTTGAGGACTATTAGTCACAATCCCTTTCAAAACATGTTCCTTTGACAAAGAAGACATCTCTGATAGAGAGTGTTGGTACTTAAGTTGAAAAGCCACACTACCCAACACAATGAAAAACAAAAAAGCAGAAAAACTGAACGCATAAAGATGTCGCTTCCGATGGAGGAAAAACATAGCAAGAACCAACACCAGCATCAGTCCCATAAGTATCCCCATCACTGGTACCGTCACACCTACTGGAAGTGAAAGACAATCCACTCGACCTATCATTAGACAGCCTAACGCAAGTCCGATGACAAACGCTATCAATACTCGTTGCATTGCTTTTCTCGATTGATAGTTTGACGCCAGCAAAACTAAATCTAATTACCCTTTATGGGTCAACTCCTCATAAAGTTCCTGCATTCCTTCTGTTGCTTTCTTGGCGATTATATGCACTGGCAGATATCCTGGTACATTATTAGGAGAAGGATCAATAAGATAGACAACTGCATCCCTGCGAGCATAACCTAGCAATCCTGCTGCAGGATAAACATTGAGGGAAGTACCTATGACAACTACGATATCTGCCTCGCTCACCGCTTCAGCAGCTGGTTCAATCATCGGTACAGCCTCACCAAACCACACGATAAATGGACGCAGCTGACTGCCATCATTGGCCTTGTCGCCTATGCGGATGTCTTGGTCTTCTGCCAACATAACCACCTGCGAGGGATCATTCGGATTCTCTGTAGAAGTCGCCTTAGTCAGTTCACCATGCAGATGGATAATACGATGAGAGCCTGCACGTTCATGTAGATTATCAACATTCTGTGTTACTACACAGCAATCATAAAACTTCTCCAACGTAGCCACCAAACGATGAGCATCGTTGGGCTGGACTGTCGAGAGTTGTCTGCGACGTTCGTTATAGAAATTGATAACAAGTTCTGGGTCACGATAATACCCCTGGATACTTGCAACAGCCTCCACTGGATATTGCTCCCACAACCCTCCAGAATCGCGGAATGTCGTGATGCCGCTTTCGGCACTGATACCCGCCCCAGTAAGAAATACGAGTTTCTTCATTTTTTAAACCTTTATGGATTTGACTCATCAAAAGTGTGAATTTTATTTGAGATGGCAATAAGTTTTTAGGAAAAAGGTGACGGCAACGTCATATTTATACAAGAAACTGCCGACATTGACTTTTAGAGATTACAAATAACAACTTAAATAACCTTTCACATGAGATTACAATTATCGTTAATTATTTCCCTTTTATTCTCAGTTCTAACTCCTACATTTGCACAAGACAAGAATCCAGGGAAGGAGCCCTTCAAATCTAACCTACCAATTATCATTCTTGAAGTAGATGGGCGAATCAATGCTCAAGACAAGATTCCTGCTCACATGAAAGTGCTCTATAAAAAAGGGCAAAAGCAATATACATCGAACGCAAAGGACTATAGTTTCGACGGAAATATACGCATCAAACTGAGAGGTAATAGTTCTTTGGGGTACAGCCAGAAGAAATTCACTCTTGAAACACGCGATACAGAAGATAAGGAACTGGATGTACCACTGCTTGGTATGCCTGCCGAACACGACTGGGTGTTGTTATCACCTTATGCAGATGTATCAATGATCAGGGATGCATTAGCATTCAACTTGTGGACAGATATGGGCTATTGGGCCCCTAGAATCCAGATGTGCGAAGTGGTGTATAATGGTGAATATGCTGGTATCTACGGACTTGCAGAGTCCATCAAACCAGGCAAAGATCGTGTGAACATCGCCAAGTTGAAGAAGACAGACGTAAGCGGACGTGAGTTAACGGGTGGTTACCTACTCCGTATCGACACATACAATGAAAAAGATGCAACGTTCAACTCTGATGTTCCTGGCATCGGCATAGGTGGTTTCACGAATCAGATAACATGGACATGCCGCTATCCAAAGAAGAAGAAACTGCAACCAGAACAATTCGATTATATCAAGGGGTTCATCAGCGACATGGAACACTGTTTTAACTCCGACAACTATACAGACCCAAAGAACGGCTATGCAAAATACATCAACGTGAAATCGTTTGTCGACTATTTCATCCACACAGAACTGAGTCTTAATCCTGATGGTTACAAGCGTAGTGCCTACTTCTACAAAACCAAGCAAAACGAGGACGGGACAGGTGGCAAACTACATGCTGGTCCTACGTGGGATTACAATCTCGCTTATGGAATGTGTAGCTTCTGCAATGCCGATGACATCAATGCATGGGTGTTCGAGGGCTGCAATACTAACCCAACACCACAGATTTGGAAGAAGCTCTACCTCGACCCAGTATTCCTAAATAAAGTGAAAGAACGTTATGCCGAATTAAGAAAGACCACATTGAGCGAAAAACATATCTTTGGTATTATCGACGGATATGTTAAAGAATTGTCGAAGGTTCAGAAACGCCACTTCGACCGCTATCCGGAACTGCTTAGCAACGAAACCAAACGTAATGAGCCAGGAACGGGTATGTTTGGTAACTTTGCAGGAGTCGGTGGAGGGATGCCAGACATGAGTAATATACCCAACTTCGGTGGGTTCCCTGGATTTGGTGGAGGGATGCCTGACATGAGCAATATGCCTAACTTCGGCGGATTCCCTGGATTCGGTGGAGGGATGCCTGACATGAGCAATATGCCCAACTTCGGTGGGTTCCCTGGATTCGGTGGAGGAGGATTTCCTGCTATGCCTGAAGGCGGATTCCCTGATATGGGAAACTTCGGCGGCTTCAGCGATATGTCAGGAATGGGCGGTATGATGCTGTCGATGTTCCGTTCCTACTCTGTAAAGAACTACGACGATGAAATCAAGATGCTGAAGGAATGGCTTTTAGAACGTTTGAAAGTACTTGATGAGAAGTTGGATTACCAATCTTAAAACAAAAAAACTGCATAAAAACGCAAAAAATAGTCAATTATAAATTGCCAAATGGCAAAATATTACTAACTTTGCATCGATTTATGCAGATAAAAGAAAATATGGACAAATTAAGTTATGCTCTTGGACTAGGAATCGGACAACAGTTGAGGCAGATGGGACTGAAAGATAAACTGCAAATTGCAGACTTCGCCAAATCGATTACTGATGTATTGGAAGGCAATGAATTGTCAATGAGCAATGCAGAAGCACAGATATTAGTCAACTCGTTTTTTCAAGAACAAGAGAAGCAAATGCAATCACAACGTGCCCAAGCAGGGAAGGCAGAACTAGAACGCGGTAAGGTGTTCCTTGAGAACAATGGAAAGCGCGAAGGTGTGACGACAACAAAGAGTGGATTGCAATACGAAATATTAAAGGAAGGCACAGGCAAACACCCAAAAGCGACTGATAAGGTACGCTGCCACTATGAAGGACGCCTCATCGATGACACTGTGTTCGACAGTTCTTACCGTCGCAACGAACCTGCTGTGTTTGGGCTCAACCAAGTCATCGCAGGATGGACAGAAGGTCTTCAACTCATGGGCGAAGGTGCCAAGTACAGATTCTTTATCCCATACCTCCTCGGCTATGGCGAGAGCGGTGCGGGTGAACTGATTCCACCATATGCTACACTGGTGTTCGATGTGGAACTACTCGAAGTGATTTAACACTAACAATTATTACATAAACTAAAAAGAAAATGAAGAAACTTATTTTCGCAGCAACAGCATTTGCTGCAATCATGCTCACATCATGTGACAACACAAATGTTAAGGCTGACTTAAAAGACAGCGTTGACTCACTCACCAATTACCTTGGTATTGCTCAATCAGACGGTTTAAAGCAATACATGAAGATGCAACTTCAGGTTGACTCTGCTTACACCAACGAATTCATCAAAGGTATGATTGAAGGTGCAACAGCTAAGGACGATCCTAAGCAGGATGCATATATGAAGGGGTTGACTGTTGGTAAGCAAGTAAAGGATATGGCAAACAACCTCAGTTCTGAGGTCTATGCTGATGATTCAACAAAACAGGTACCCGTGAAGAACCTTCTTGCAGGTATCATTGCAGGCTTGAAAGGTGAAGCTACTATGTCTCCTGATAGCGCATACGGAGAGTTCCAGAGCATGCTCCAGCCACTCCGCACAGCAGCCCTCGAGCGCAAGTATGCAGATGAAAAGGCTGCAAACGAGAAGTTCTTGGCCGACAACGCAAAGAAAGAAGGTGTGACAGTACTTCCTTCAGGTATTCAGTACAAAGTCATCACAGAAGGAACAGGTGCCCTTCCAACAGACACATCTACAGTAAAGTGTCTCTATGAGGGACGTCTTATTGACGGAACGGTATTCGATAGCAACACAGGCGAAGGACGTGAACCATTCGAAGTAAACCTCGGTATGCCACGCGTTATCCCAGGATGGGTAGAAGCACTTAAGTTGATGCCAGCTGGTAGTAAGTGGGAAGTTTATATTCCACAGGATCTCGCTTACGGAGCTCAGGATATGGGTCAGATTAAACCATTCTCAACACTTGTCTTCACTATCGAAGTACTGAAGTAAGTGAAAAAAGAAAAACGAGAACCCAAACATGATTAGGAAAACAACCCTTATACTCGTTTGTGCAGTTATGGCCAGTGCGTCATTAACTGCACAAACTGTAAAAAATCCACTGTCGGCCAAAGACCTAAAAGCTAAACAGGCAGCAGAACTCAAAGCATTCAAGGAAAAGCAGAAAAACGAATTGGCCGACTTTATCGCTAAGCAGAAGAATCCAGAACTTGCTGAATTCAAGGTACCTAAACCCGATTTAAAAGATAGTGGCGACACTCTCGCTTATATCTTCGGAGCCTTTCAGGCAAACGGGTTGAAGAAACATCTCAATGACCAGATGAAGGTCGACACCACCCAAACAGAATTGTTGGAGGCCTTTTATCGTGGTTTGCTCTCCAAGGTCGATGTCGATCATGAAGACCAGATTGTACATGCCAAACAGGCGGGATATCAAATTGGTCAGCAGATTGAAACCCTGACAGGAAACCTGTCCAAGGACTATTACGCAGCAGACCCAGACAAGAGACTATCATCGGCCATCATCGGCAAGTCCATCATCATCTCCCTCTTGGGACAGAATGAATACAGCGTCGCTGATGCAAGAGCATTATTCGAAGCACAGATGGAAGTACGTCAGCAGGAAAACACTGAACGTCTCTACGGTTCCAACCGCAAGGCAGGTGAGGATTTCCTCGCAGCAAATGCGAAGAAAGAAGGTGTGACAGTGCTCCCCTCTGGACTGCAATACAAGGTACTGACCCAAGGCAACGGCCCGATTCCAAAACAGACCAATACCGTGAAGGTAAACTATGAAGGACGCCTCATCGACGGAACTGTGTTCGACAGTTCATACAAACGTGAAGAGCCATCCACATTCGGAGTACGTCAAGTTATACCAGGATGGGTGGAGGCACTATGTCTAATGCCTGTAGGCAGCAAATGGGAACTATATATTCCACAGGACCTTGCTTATGGCAATCGCAATCAAGGCCAGATTAAACCGTTCTCAGCTCTTATCTTCACTGTTGAATTGCTGAGCATCGAAAAATAACAAGTTTAATTACCTCTATCATAAACCTCGGAAGCCGTTCAATGCTTTCGAGGTTTGTGATATATAATAAGGAACAATGAAGATGGTTTGTCTGTCGGGAACGAATGGAGAAAATAAACATATAGATTCATGTGGTTAAAATACTTTTTCAGAAAATCATAGTGCTTATCTCAATTCTTTTTCTTACCTTTGCAAACGGATGCATCTGTCAAAACAGAAAAAACATCCGACAGGGTAAATGAATAAAACAAATCTAAACTCATTATAATCAACAAAGGTATGAAAATAACTAATTTAACTTTGATCGCAACATTTGCATTAACCTCGTTGGGTATAAATGCCCAGAACCATGAATTTACCATCACTCCCAAAAAGATGGGAGCATCTATTCCTTACACCATGTACGGTATCTTCTTTGAAGATATCAACTATGCAGCCGATGGTGGTCTGTATGCAGAATTGGTGAAGAACCGCTCATTCGAATTCCCTAATCCATATACCGGGTGGGACATCTCAGGAAAAGTGAAACTGATGAGTGACGGTCCCTTCGATAATAATCCGAAATATGTACGCTTGGCTCCTTCTGAACATAATGAAAAGCACACCATGATAGAGAATCACGGCTTCTTCGGTATGGGTGTAAAAGGTGGTGAAGAGTATCGTTTCTCTGTATGGGCGCGTGTGCCTGATGGTGGTAATGCAAAACTTTGGATAGACCTTGTGGACAATGCCACAATGAACGATGACCAGAAACTGGGTAATGTAGGTGTGGACGTGAGTGGCAAAGAATGGAAGAAATATACTGCCATTATCAAACCCAACAGGACTTTCGCGAAAGCTCATCTCCGTGTGTGGGGTGATAGTAAGGTAACAACCGATGTCGATCACGTGAGTCTGTTCCCTGTAAAGACTTACAGAGGTCATGAGAATGGCATGCGTATGGATTTAGCAAAAGCACTTGAGGATCTACACCCAGGAGTATTCCGTTTTCCTGGCGGATGTATCGTGGAGGGTACAGATATTCCGACTCGCTACCAATGGAAGAACTCCGTGGGACCAGTGGAAAACCGTCCGTTGAATGAAAACCGCTGGCACTATACCTTCACCAGCCGCTACTTCCCAGATTATTACCAAAGCTATGGATTGGGATTCTTCGAATATTTCCAATTGTCAGAGGAGATTGGTGCAGAGCCGCTGCCTGTAGTTAGTGTTGGTTTGGCTTGTCAATTTCAGAACAGTTCAGAATCGGCCCATGTTCCTGTAGATGAGTTACAGCCTTATATCGATGATGTAATCGACCTGATTGAGTTTGCTAATGGGGACCCCGCCAAAAACCAATGGGCTAAGCTACGTGCAGATATGGGGCACCCAGCACCATTTAACCTAAAATTTGTAGCAATTGGTAATGAGCAATGGGGGAAGACCTACATTGACCATCTACAGCCATTTGTAGATCAAGTGCGCAAAAAGTATCCAAATATTAAGATAGTAGGTACATCTGGACCGAACAGCGAAGGCGAAGATTTCGACTTCTTATGGCCTGAAATGCGCAAGATTGGTGCTGACCTTGTCGATGAACATTTCTATCGTCCAGAGAATTGGTTCCTAGCAAGCGGAAACCGTTATGATAACTATCCACGCAAAGGCCCGAAAGTATTTGCCGGAGAATATGCTTGTCACGGAAGAGGTAAGAAATGGAATCACTTTGAAGCTGCTCTTCTTGAAGCTGCTTTCCTCACAGGTGTAGAGCGAAATGCAGACGTAGTTGAGATGGCAACATACGCACCACTCTTCGCACATGTTGAAGGATGGCAATGGAGACCAGACATGATTTGGTATGATAACCTTAATTCATTCCGTTCATGCTCTTATCAAGTGCAGCAAATGTATTCAACAACGAAAGGAACGAATGTGGTTTCGCTGACGATGAATGGCAAACCAGTTGCAGGCAATAGTGATCAAGACGGCCTCTTTGCAAGTGCTAACTATGACAGCAAGGCTGAATGCTATAATGTGAAGATTGTCAATACTGGCAACAAAACTCAAGATGTCACCCTTAACCTCAAAGGCATGAAGGGAGACCACTCAGGCAAACTCATCACTTTCCATGCAGACAATATGGACGGTGAAAATACCCTTGAGGAACCGCATAGGTATGAACCAAAGACGACAACTGTTACAGTAACAGCTCCGACCTTTGCTCTTACAATACCTGCCAAAACATTTGTCATCTACCAGTTTGCCAAGTAGATGACAATGTTCTGGATTTATTAGTTTATCCTCTTGCTTTTTGATATATTGCCTCCATATCCTCGGCTTTCAACTCTTTCAGACAGCCGCAGGTATGGGTGTAGTTTCTGCTACACTTACGCGTCATTTCCTTGATTTCTGCGTCTGTGATATCGCGGCCTATCAGCTCCTTGATATTGATAGGCATGCCGATAGCATGGTAGAACCGTTCCATCGCTTCAATACCTTTGACGGCAGTTCCTTTTGGGTCTGAGAAGTCATTTGGAATGTCCATCACGTTGACAGCAAAGCGCACGAATCGACTTAGGTTCTCATGCATCACGTAACGTGCCCAACTTGGCCATATGGCTGCTAGCCCTGCTCCATGTGTTACGTCGAACATACCGCTTAATTCATGTTCCAATTGATGGGTGGCCCAGTCGTCTTGTACACCGCAACCCGTTAAGCCATTATGAGCTATGCTACCACCCCACATAATCTGGGCGCGTTGACGGTAATCATTTGGATTCTTTAACACATCGAACACTGCCGTTTTCATTCTCCGTAGAACCGCCTCTGCTAAATCAGTTGTTAAATCCATATCATCGTCCTTCGTAAAGTAACGTTCCATTGTGTGCATCATCATATCAGTTACACCCGCTGCCGTTTGATAAGGAGGCAAAGTAAAGGTGCGACGTGGGTTCATGATGGCGAACTTAGGACGAGACCTATTGTTTGAATAACCAAGCTTCACATCACCATCTTCGTTGGTGATGACACTTGCTTCACTCATCTCGCTTCCTGCGGCAGGAATGGTTAAAACAGCAGCTACTGGTAACATCGTCTTAGGAGCCTCGGCTTTGCCGAGATAAAGATTCCAGACATCTTCGTTCATGCAGGCACCATATGCAATACATTTGGCCGAGTCAATTACACTACCACCACCAACGGCGAGGATGAAGTCCACCCCCTCCTTCCGACAAAGTTCAATGCCTTCCTTGGCTAAAGACAAACGAGGGTTTGGAACAACACCACCGAGGCTCACGTAAGCTACACCTCCTTCGTCAAGCAATCCATAGATCTTTGGCAATAAACCTGAGCGCATAGCGCTTTGTCCACCATAATGTATTAGCACTTTCGTACCACCATATTTTTTAATTAGACGAGCGACCTGCTCCTCCGAATTCTCACCGAATACCACCTCAGTCGGTGCATAGTAATTGAAATCTTTCATATCCGTTATTTTTGGTGTAAGTTATGATGTTTTACATGGATTAAACAATCTTAAATACGTAATATATATATGCCCACCCTTAAAAACCTGTAGACGATACCTATGGAATGTAGGAACTATATGGATGGAGATAATTTAATGCAAAATGTGCGATGCAAAGTATCAAATTCAATGTCGTTACTAACGACATATTTTTGGATTGTTCCGTTAGAACAAAGTTTTTCTGGAGTACCATTAATCAACGCACCATCATCAGTTAGTAGCCAAATATTATCAGCCACTTGTAATGCCAAATCAATATCGTGAATGGACATCAAGATGGTCTTGCCCATATCGTGTGCCAGACTTCGGAGCATAAGCATTACTCCTACCTTATTAGGATAGTAAAGAAACGCCGTAGGCTCATCTAGCAAGATTACAGGTGTTTCTTGTGCTATTGCTTTGGCAATCATGGCTTTCTGACGTTCTCCATCGCTAAGCGTCTGGAACGCCTGTTGTGCCACTTTATCAATCCCTACCGTTTGAATGCATTGTCGAATAATCTGATGATCGTGTTCAGAGAGACGTCCCCAAAAACCAGTATAGGGGCTACGTCCAAGCCCAATGACTTCGTATGTGGTGAGGTTTTTGATATGAGAATTGTTTGTAAGCACAATACTGATCAGCTTTGCCAATTCCTCGTTGCTGTATTTCCCAAGTGGTTTTCCAAAGAATTCAATATCGCCATCAATGGCAGGCTGAAAAGCTGCCAATGTTCGCAATAACGTAGATTTTCCTATTCCGTTAGGCCCGATGAGGCAAGTGAGTTGTCCAGACATCAGTGTGCCATTCATTCCTTTGCACACAATACGGTCCTTTCCCTTTTGGTGATATCCCGTTGAAAGGTTTTTGAGTATAACTGCAGGTTCCATAATCAATACTTGAATGAACTACCACCCATAAACTCACGTAGCAACGATGTTGGAGGAGTGAGGGTCATATCTTCGATTGGAGTAAACATCAGCAATAATCGACGAAGACGATCTGACACTTCATATTCAGGCATATCTAGTGTGATCTCAGAAAGGATTGGTAGCACTTTGTTACGCAGGACAGCCATCTCGTAAATCTGTACACTATTGAATTCTACATTGGCATATTTCTGGAATGGGAATACCCACTTATCTTCACCCCGCCGCACACTTGGCCAACGGGAAATAGTAGCTTGAGCCGATGCCCCACGATAGCGATAGTCACGTAGAATGCGGCGTATCAAACGACTATCGGTTCGGCTCAACAACTTTTCCTCATCTACACGTATAGGTGCCAACACAGATGCATAGATACGGAATTTATTCTCTTCGGGAATCTGAGCTGTCAATTCCAGATTCAACGCATGAATGCCTTCGAACAGCAAAATCATATCATCATCCATCCGCAATTTACGACCGCTGAGCTGACTCGTTCCTGTCGGGAAGTCGTATCGAGGTAGTTCTATTTCTTCACCATGAAGCAATTTATTGATATGATTTTGTAGCAATTCTAGATCTACTGCGTAAATGGATTCATAGTCATAATCTCCAGATTCATCGCGCGGAGTTCGTATACGATCTACAAAATAATCATCAAGTGATATCGGATAGGGCTTCAGGCCATTGGCCATTAAATGCAATGAAAGGCGCTTAGCAAATGTAGTCTTTCCACTTGACGACGGTCCTGCCACCAAAATCACCTTCACATTCGGTCGTTCAATGATTTCATTAGCAATGGCATCAATTCGTTTATCCATCAAGATTTCTGACATATTAACGATGTCTTTCATCAGTCCTTCACGAATAGCATGATTCAGGTCTTTGATGTTATGAAGCTGTACAAACTCTATTTCTTGCGTTTTTTTATCTTGAATTTGCAGAATTATCTTATCCGGTTCCATATATGTGAATAAGTTTTAGTATTTTTGCAAAAAGATTTGTTTGTGCAAAGATAAGAAAATAAAATGAATACGATATCACAAATCGTTAAAAATTTTATTCTGTTTGAATAAAGTAAGCAAAATAATGGAATTCAGGACAAAGGTTGACATAAATAGCAAGGAGCTGCGCCTGTCACACAGGAACAAAATACTGATGCTCGGCTCATGTTTCACAGACAACATCGGAGAGCGATTGACAAATGCCGGATTTGAATGTGTGGTCAATCCTTTCGGCGCATTGTACAACCCACTTTCTATTTACGACACACTCACAGACAGAAGTCCTGCATTTTACGAATGGACTCAGAAAGCATGTCAAGAAGACATTGATACAATTATTGAGCAATCTGACACCTATATCCTGACATTCGGTACCGCATGGGTCTATGTGTTGAACCAAACAGGACATGTGGTTGCAAATTGCAAGAAACAACCAGACCATCTGTTTACAAGACGAAGGGTCACGGCAAATGAAATCATAGCTAAATATAGTCATTTCATCAAGAAATCCGTTATTCCATCTCACAAAACGATTATATTCACCGTCAGTCCGATTCGTCATAAGAAAGACGGATTACATGAGAACCAATTGAGCAAATCAATATTATTGTTGGCAGCAGATGAGTTATGTAAGAATTACTCGGAATGCTGTCACTATTTCCCATCATATGAAATCATGATGGACGAATTACGCGATTATCGATTTTATTCCGATGACATGTTACATCCTTCACAAATTGCCATAGAATACATTTGGGAGCTATTCAAAAAAGCTTATTTCGGTAAAGAAACCTGTGATTTCATCGAACAATTTGAGTCGTACAATCGCATACTGAGACATCGACCGACAGATGTAAACAATGAGAAATACATACAATTAATCGCACAGACATACGAACAGATTAATCAATTAAAACATGCAATACAAAATCAGTGATATCGCACATATTATAGGTGCAGAACGCAAGGGGTCGGAAGATGCCTTAATTAATTGGTTGCTTATCGACAGCCGTTCGCTTTGCTTCCCAAAGGAAACTTTGTTTTTTGCCATTCGCACCAATCGAAATGACGGGCACAGGTATATTGGAGAACTACACAAACGTGGTGTGAGGAACTTTGTGGTGAGTACACTACCCGTTGATTTTGATGCGTTTCCACAAAGTAATTTTCTGTTAGTTCACGACACACTACAAGCGATGCAACAGCTTGCTGCATATCATCGTGAGCTGTTCGATATACCTGTAATTGCCATTACAGGCAGCAATGGAAAAACAACGGTGAAAGAATGGCTATATCAATTACTTTCGCCCGATTTCAACGTATGTCGCTCACCCCGAAGCTATAATTCACAAGTAGGTGTTCCGTTGTCACTTTGGTTATTGAATTCGCATAATGACGTTGCCATAATTGAAGCCGGTATCTCCAACCCAAATGAAATGGATAACCTCAATCGGATGATAAGACCGACAATCAGCGTCATCACCAATATCGGAGAAGCACATCAGGAGAACTTCTTCACGAAAGAAGGGAAATGTGATGAAAAGTTGAAACTAATGCGTAACTGCGAAACAGCAGTCATCAACCTTCAAGATGAATTCATCACCAAAGTAGCTCGCCAAGAAGCGAAGGACAAAGTACGGTATTGGCCAATGGTTCGTAGTGTAGAGAAGAACGGCACAACAGCGACAATCATGTTCAACCTCAATGGCAAGCAGGGGCAATATACTATACCTTTTATCGATAATGCAGCTATAGAAAACTCTGTAACTTGTCTTGCCACCTGTGCCAGTTTGGGCGGAAAAATCAACCTTGAAGCCATCTGTCAACGGATGTCTACACTGGAACCTGTTGCTATGCGTCTGGAAGTGAAGGACGGGGTTAACGGATGTACGTTAATCAACGACACTTATAACTCTGACATTCATTCGCTTGACATTGCCCTCGACTTCATGAGTCGTCGTCCTGACACCCAAGCCCAGAAACGAACACTCATACTCAGTGACATACTCCAAAGCGGCGAAACCCCACGTACACTCTACAGCAAAGTGGCAGAGATGGCAGAACGAAGAGGTATTGAAAAGATTATCGGCGTAGGAGAGGAAATCAGTTCGTGTGCCCATTACTTCAAGATGGATGCCCATTTCTTCAAGACAACTGAAGACTTGATTGCCAGCGAGGATTTTGCAACACTAAATAATGAATTTATCCTTATTAAAGGTGCCCGCCGATATCATTTCGACCGTCTCAGCGATTTGCTCACCTTGAAAGTACATCAAACCATCTTGGAGGTGAACCTCAATGCACTGATTGATAATTTACACTATTATCGTTCGTTCATGGAACCAGAAACCAAGATGGTGTGTATGGTAAAAGCTTCTGCATATGGCGTTGGGGCATTGGAAACTAGCAAAACATTACAAGACCAAGGAGTGGATTACTTAGCTGTAGCAGTAGCTGATGAAGGAGCAGACCTTCGCAAAGCAGGTATTACCAGCAACATCATGGTCATGAATCCTGAAATGACTTCGTTCAAAATGTTGTTCGATTATCGTTTAGAACCAGAAGTCTATAACTTCCAGCTGCTCGAAGCACTGATTTATGCAGCAGAAAAAGAAGGAATCACCAACTTCCCGATTCATATCAAACTCGATACGGGCATGCATCGTCTAGGTTTCAATCCAAAAACCGAAATCGACCGTTTAATCGTGCGACTCAGCAAACAATCAGCATTAGTTCCTTGTTCTGTTTTCAGTCATTTTGTTGGTAGCGATGACGATGAATTCGATAGTTTTTCACGTCATCAGTTCGAATTATTTGATGAAGCCAGTCAAAAACTACAAGCCGCTTACAGTCATAAAATCTTGCGCCACATTTGTAACTCAGCAGGGATCGAACATTTCCCAAAATACCATCTGGATATGGTTCGTTTGGGGTTAGGGCTTTATGGCATCAACTCACGCAACAATGCTGTTATCAATAATGTAGCAACACTTAAAACAACCATCTTACAAATCCGCAATGTCCCAGCAGGCGACACCATCGGTTATAGCCGAAGAGGTATAGTAAATCGAGATAGTACGATTGCAGCCATCCCTATCGGTTATGCTGATGGATTGAACCGCAAACTAGGTAATGGAAACTGCTACTGCATGGTGAATGGCAAGAAGGCTCCATATATTGGTAACATCTGCATGGATGTTTGCATGATTGACGTGACAGGTATTGACTGCAGCGAAGGTGACCACGTGACCATCTTTGGCGATGAACTGCCAATTACCACTTTGAGCGATGCCATAGGTACCATCCCTTATGAGATCCTAACAGGTGTATCAACACGTGTTCAAAGGGTATATGTTCAAGAATAAACAACTAAGGAGTTTTTGACAAAACATGAGTGACGGTAATTTTAACAGGGCATTGCTCCCCAAAAACGAATTGTCTGCAGGAATCCGTGCGGGAAAGGCCCAAATGAGGACCAAGGCCGAACAATCCTTTGTAGAAACCATTGACCATTTCCTGCCAGATTTGTCTACAGAACAGAAACAGAAAATGAAAGAAGAATTTATGAATCACTTGAGAGGGAAATGATACCCTTACATGTTATATACACGCTAAAGTGGATAAAAATAGCATTATTTTCACTTATACCTATTTATTTTTTTATTTGGAACGTTTTAGTTTCGAATAAAAGTGTTATCTTTGCAACCTAATCGAACTGTTAAAAGAAAAAAATCAAAACAAACAATACTTAAACAATTAAAAAGATTTATTTATGTGGTTATTTAATTCATCGATTGGAAGAAAACTGGTCATGTCGATTAGTGGTATTGCACTGGTTCTCTTCATCACTTTCCATGGATGTATGAATGTGGTGGCATTGATTAGTAAAGATGCCTACAACACCATCTGTGCCCTGCTTGGCTCAAACTGGTATGCAATTGCTGCTACCCTAGGCCTTGCAGCCCTTGTGGTTGTTCATATCATCTATGCGTTTATTCTTACGGCGCAGAACCGTAAAGCCCGTGGTAATAACAAGTATGCAGTAACAGACAAACCTAGCAAGGTGGAATGGGCTAGCCAGAACATGCTTGTACTGGGTATTATTGTTGTCTTAGGTTTGTTGCTCCACTTGTTCAATTTTTGGTATAACATGATGTTTGCAGAAATTATTGGAGCAGAAGGATTAGCACATGGTCCTGCAGAGGGCTTCGAGTGGATCAAGGAGACATTCTCAAATCCAGTATTTTCATGCTTGTATATCGTTTGGTTGGTTGCCATCTGGTTCCACCTTACTCACGGTATGTGGTCAGCAATGCAGACCCTCGGATTGAGCGGACATGTATGGTTCAGTCGTTGGAAATGTATTGGTCAGGTTTGGAGCACCGTTATCATGGCGCTGTTCCTTATCGTTGTACTTGCATTCTGGTTCTGTCCTGACTATGTAGGCACATGTGACTTCAAGCTGCTTCCTTTTGCAGTAAGCTAACAAATCGTTATTCGTAAATCGTAAAATCGCAAATAAGACTATGGCTATTAAAATAGATTCAAAGATTCCTGAGGGACCAGTAGCTGAGAAGTGGTCGAACTATAAAGCACACCAGCGTTTGGTAAACCCAAAGAACAAGCTGAAGCTTGACGTCATCGTTGTTGGTACAGGTCTTGCTGGTGCAAGCGCAGCTGCAAGCCTTGCAGAGATGGGATTCAACGTACTCAATTTCTGTATTCAGGACTCTCCTCGCCGTGCACACTCTATTGCTGCACAGGGTGGTATCAACGCAGCAAAGAACTACCAGAACGATGGCGACTCTGTATATCGTCTGTTCTATGACACTGTAAAAGGTGGTGACTATCGTGCTCGTGAAGCAAATGTTTATCGTTTGGCAGAAGTGAGCAACAACATCATTGACCAATGTGTAGCTCAAGGCGTTCCTTTCGCTCGTGAATATGGTGGCACTTTGGCTAACCGTTCATTCGGAGGTGCTCAGGTAAGCCGTACATTCTATGCAAAGGGTCAAACTGGTCAGCAACTCTTGTTAGGAGCTTACAGCGCACTCTCTGCACAAGTACAGGCAGGTAAAGTTAAGCTCTATACTCGCTATGAGATGGAAGATGTTGTTATTGTCAACGGAAAGGCTCGTGGTATCATCGCAAAGAATCTCGTAACAGGCAAGTTGGAGCGTTTCAGCGCCAACGCAGTTGTGATTGCAACAGGTGGCTATGGAAACGCATACTTCCTCTCTACCAACGCAATGGGATGTAACTGTACAGCAGCTGTTCAGTGCTATCGTAAGGGAGCTTACATGGCCAATCCATCATACGTTCAGATTCACCCGACATGTATCCCAGTTCATGGTGACAAGCAATCTAAGTTGACGCTTATGTCTGAGTCACTTCGTAACGATGGACGTATTTGGGTTCCAAAGAAGATTGAAGACGCAAAGGCATTGCAAGCAGGCACAAAAGAAGGTTGGGAGATTCCAGAGGAAGATCGCGACTACTACCTTGAGCGCCGTTATCCTGCATTCGGAAACCTCGTTCCTCGTGACGTAGCATCTCGCGCAGCAAAGGAGCGTTGCGACAAGGGCTATGGTGTGAACAACACAGGTTTGGCAGTATTCCTTGATTTCTCAGAGAGTATCAACCGTTTAGGTCTTGATGCGATGAAGCAGCGTTATGGAAACCTCTTCGACATGTACGAGGAAATCACCGATGTTTATCCTGGCGACCTCGCTAACGAAATCAATGGAGTGAAATATTATAAGCCAATGATGATTTATCCTGCAATCCACTACACAATGGGTGGTGTTTGGGTAGATTACGAGCTGCAGACCTCTATCCCAGGTCTTTTCGCTATTGGTGAATGTAACTTCTCTGATCACGGAGCTAACCGTCTTGGTGCTTCTGCCCTTATGCAGGGTTTGGCCGACGGTTATTTCGTACTTCCTTATACTATTCAGAATTATCTCGCCGACCAGTCACTTTGGCCACGTGTCAGCACAGATCTGCCTGAGTTCGCAGAGACAGAGAAAGCAGTTGATGCTGAACTCACACGACTGTTGAATATCAAAGGTAAGCGTTCTGTTGACTCTATTCACAAGGAACTCGGTCACATTATGTGGGAGTATGTTGGTATGGGTCGTACAGCAGAAGGTCTGAAGACAGGTATTCAGAAGATGAAGGAGTTGCAGAAGGAGTTCGACACCAACCTGTTCGTACCAGGAACCAAGGAAGGTCTCAATGTTGAACTAGATAAGGCTATTCACCTGCGTGACTTCTTCACAATGGGTGAACTCGTTGCTCACGATGCCCTTTCACGTAACGAATCATGCGGAGGTCACTTCCGTGAGGAATACCAGACGGAAGAAGGCGAAGCAAAGCGTGACGATGCAAACTACTTCTATGTAGGCTGTTGGGAGTATCAGGGTGCCGACAAGGATCCAGAACTCATCAAGGAACCTCTCGAATACGAAGCAATTAAGGTACAAACTCGTAACTACAAGAATTAATTATGGCAGAAAAGATATTGAAGAGCTTTACAGTGAAATACTGGAAGCAGAACGGACCTAAAGACAAAGGTCATTTTGAGCAGAAGGTAATGAAGGACATCCCAGGAGATACCTCATTCCTTGAGATGCTCGACATCCTCAACGAACAACTCATTGAGGAAGGCAAGGAACCATTCGTATTCGATCATGACTGCCGTGAAGGTATATGCGGTATGTGCTCGCTTTATATCAATGGTACCCCTCACGGTAAGACAGAACGCGGAGCAACAACATGTCAGCTTTACATGCGTCGATTCAAGGAAGGTGACACCATCACCATCGAACCTTGGCGCTCAGCGGGTTTCCCTGTCATCAAGGATTGTATGGTCGACCGTACAGCATTTGATAAGATTATCCAGGCAGGTGGCTATACCACTGTTCGTACAGGTGCACCTCAGGATGCTAACGCCATCCTCATTCCAAAGCAGGATGCTGACGAAGCTATGGATTGTGCGTCATGTATTGGCTGTGGTGCCTGCGTAGCAGCATGTAAGAACGGTTCAGCGATGCTGTTTGTCAGTTCAAAGGTGAGCCAGCTTGCACTCCTTCCACAAGGACGTCCAGAGGCAGCTAAACGTGCGAAAGCAATGGTTGCTAAGATGGATGAATTGGGCTTTGGTAACTGCACAAATACACGTGCTTGCGAAGCTGTATGTCCAAAATGTGAGACGATTGCCAACATCGCCCGCCTGAACCGTGAGTTCATCAAGGCAAAATTGGCTGACTAAACCATTTGTACATAAATAAGGTAGTGAGGCCATCGTGCCTCACTATTTTGTTTTTGTGTGCGAGCTATTCTATTGCAAATTAACTGATATTTCGTGATAGAATATCGAAAAATCTTTGTATCTTTGCAGCATCAATAAACTATTACTTATGACAGAAGAAAAGAAACTCGTATTTGGAGATGCCCCATGGAACTATCCGCTGTGCTTCAATAATGAGTGTGAGAGGTGCAGCCAGTGTATGCACTATCTGGTAGGGCAGGTTGCTCCAGCTAGTCTTCAAAGTGGAAATGCAATTTATCCTTCTGCATGGAAGGATGGCAATTGCCGTTTCTTCTGCGAGAAACGACTTGTGCGTTTGGCTTGGGGCTTCGATAG
>CADBSN010000098.1 GCA_902797255.1 uncultured Bacteroidales bacterium
AGGCTGCCGGTGGAGAGTGTTATAAAATGAATCAACGTTTAATAAAAAAGAAAGGAAACGATGAAGACATAGATACTTGAATGAAAAGGCCCCGCTCATCGGGAGTGGTGATGCGGGGGCCGAGGGATGTCTCTTAAACTTTGGTCGGTGAGAGAGACGACAAACTTCGTAAGCAGGGTTAGTGGAAGTTTGCGCTGCAAAAGTACAACTTTTTTGCTATAGGCATACTTCTCCTTCCCTTAAAAGTTTTTAAATATGTTAAACGATGCATAAATTGTATTGAAATGACAATAAAAAGACTATTCCAAGGGGCGGAGATGGATTTGTTTCCTGACACGTTACCGACAAATATCGAAGAAACCCAGGCTGAAATCCAGCCTTCAGAACTGACAAAGCGCGTCATGGGTTTCTGCAATCTTGACCTGTTGCTGGATGCAAAGCCTGTGACGACAGGAAACTTTACACTTTCGGTCAAGGCCTTTACTGGTAACATTCCGCAGCAACTGATTGCTTTCAGCAAAGCAGCCAAGAGTTTAACGCATAGCGTTGGCGTTCACTTCTTTGAATACGACTACATGATAGAACGATTCTGGAACACGCCGCGCAAGTATCTTAAGATGCTCAAACGCTTTCAAGTTGTGTTTTCGCCCGACTACAGCGTCAGCTACGATGTGCCTGACGTTGTCAACGAGTGGAACATCTTCCGAAACTACGCCTCTGCCTGCATCATGCAGTTGCAGGGCATTGATGTCATCCCCAACATACCCGTATGCCTGCCCCGTTTATATGATAAGGTCTTTGACCCGTTGGAACGTGGCGGAATATATGTAATAAGTAATGTACGCGCGCACGCGAATTATTTCACTCGTCATGAGTGGTACAGATTTGTCCGCGAAGCCGTACGGCGCTTGAATCCTAAAGCCTTGCTCATCTATGGGAACAAAATGACTGTCTCTGATGTGCAGGCCTATTATTTTGATAACGATAACCTAATACGATTGAGAAATGGAAAAAAATGAGTCTTTGACGTTGGCTGAGAAAAAGCAACGTTGGGTCAATGCGCTACTTCGCAAATTGGAAATGAGGACCTTGGAAGAATGGGATTTCGAAACGATGAGCGAAACCATCTACAAGGACGATGTCCTCGAGTTCTACCGCGAGTGTCAAGCTACCTATGGACTGGAGAACGTCCAGACGCGAGGTGGCATGGAATCTGACCTCGAATACTTCCTGGATGAGAAACTCGACATTGGCGAGATTCTGAACATCGACGCCCTGCGGGGACAGTCGCTACTCGACTACATGGCTACCAAGGATTTCCCTATGACTTTCCAGACGTGGCCAGAGAATACGGAAAAAGAATGGTGGGACTTAGACAATGGTATCAAACATGGGAAGCGGAAATAACAGGAATCCAGCTGGCGGCTTCCTCTCTCTGGAATGGAGCGAGGAACCCAAGACCATCGAGGGTGTTAAGGTGCTGTATAACAACACGAATAAGCGGAGCAACGACTTACCCGCATATTCGAACACCTCATCCATGTACTTCAAGCGTGATGCTTCGGGCGAGATTACTCAGCTTAGGGTTTATGACAAGCAACATCGTGCCATGCTTGATATTGATATCAATCCCAAATCCGCTCATAAGAATAAAGATGGAACGGTGATTCCTGCCGGAGTCACACACATCCATGAGTGGAAGGTGAATCCCGATGGATCGATATCTCGTGGTCGCTCTGCTCGCCTGCTTACAGCGTCGGAAATCAAGAAATACGGGAAGAAACTGGAGGCTGCTAATGAACATGTCAAATACAAATAAAATTTTAATCTAACAGGATAACAATTATGCGACATTCTGATTATTTATCCAAGACTGAAGATAGTATTTCTTTTGTCATTGACACACTAAGATGCTATACAGAAGACGGATTTATAGCCAGCTTATATCTTAGAAACCATAGTGAGCTGAAACTTGAAATGTGGCTCACAGAAGTACGCAAATGTCTTTCCATTGTCCACTTTGAGTACTTGACTTTAGCAGAATACTCTTTACGCTTCAATGAATTGTGGGCGACAGAAGATAACAAGCGTTATACTACTGCCGAGCAGATGTTCAGGATGCTGAAGACATCCATGGAATCTCTTAAACGTGAATTCCGTAAGAGCTGTCCCATCTCTCACGCGAAACTACCAGGTGGAGAACAGAAGATATCCGTATTCAAGGATTCAGTTCTAACACGTGGGGGATGTGCAAGAGACCTCTTTGGTATTGAGTCGTTCAAGGAAACCATCCAAGCTCTATTCTACGAGCAGCGAGCACTATTCACAAATGTGCTTGCTTCGTTGCTTGTATGTCGCGAAGTCATCAACAAGGAAAAGGAGATAAGAGCCAATCAAGATCTCTGCGTCAAGCTTTTATTGAAACAATGTGATGAAATTATCGCCGACCTGAAAGCAACTATTAAATATACTCAGGCACCTGTGACCTGTGAGATTCAACGACTCATCGAAGAGAAGGGACTGGGAGTAGCCGCCCAAGAAGGCCTTCATCAATACGGCATAGACGAGCTGACGGAATATGCTTTGTTAAGAGATAAAAACAGCCAGCAGACTCCGGTAATTTCGCTTGAAATCTCGAAGTGCTATCAAAAGGCAGAGGACATACAGATTCTTTTCAAGTACTTCGATGACTTCCGCCCTGAGCCTACACGCAAGAAGCCATCATCTCTGAAGGTGCTATTGGCTATAAATTGGATGGGAGGCTCCTGCGATTGGCCTGAACAACGGTTTTACAAACTTCTGGCCGAGAACTATCAAGGGACTCTACCGAAGTGGCATACTGTAAGCATAAAAAAGAACGATATTCCCAACCTGAAGGACGAACAAGAGCGATTTAACAAAGAGCTAAATGATTTTATAGCGGAAAAGAAGAGTGAAAACTGCCCCAAAAAGGCCGTTTAACTTATTTTACACAATTGTCATTTTTAAAGTATTTGACTGGTTCCGAATCGGGGCCAGTCATTTTTTTACATTTTCCGACGCGGAGAGTCATTTTTCCTGATATGAGGACATCAAAATATAGTCCTTCAGTCATATTTTCTGATGCCTTAGGTCAGGAAAAATGACACGGGAAATAAAAACTGATAATCGGAGTCAAAAACCCCTGTTTTACAATACTTATTTACTTGTGTTTGAGCTTTTTGACTACAAACACAAAGTCATTTATATCTTTGAGGATATGGCTTTTATTGCGTACCTTTGCAGCGGAATTCCAAATCGGAGTTTCTGCTGCTTTCTTTAAGATGTCAGTCAGCAGTCAAAAACTGAGCACGGCTCCGAGCACGAGATGAAG
>CADBSN010000099.1 GCA_902797255.1 uncultured Bacteroidales bacterium
GCCGTAACCTTCAGCCTTCACCTGCGTACTCATCGCAATTGCCATGAGCAGCGTTACTAATAGTCGTAGTCTTGTCTTCATAATTATGCTATTTTGATTCTCAATTCTCAATTTTCAATTGTCCATTGTCCATTAATCAACAATGGCCTTTTTGCCGTTGTTGATATACACTCCCTTCTTCGTGGGCTTGCCGTTCAGCCTCCTACCATCAATGGTGTACCACTCTTGACTTTGAACTTTAAACTTTGAGCATTGAACTATATCTTGAGGCGAAGCCTCGCTGATGCCTGTGCTGATGCCACTGTCCTTGGTAATGGTGACAGATTCGGCTCTATAGCCATCAGAATCATAGGTTACACCACCACTGATATATACCCCTTGCGGATCGGTGATAGAGCAGTTTTCAAACTCAATACTACCACAAGCTGAAGCCAGATAGTTGGTTGTGATGGTAACATCAGACGACTTGACAAGGACTTTGCTCGTGGAATAAGCAGAATAGAATCCATAGGAATAAGCGTCTATCTCCATCGTCATATTATCA
Source organism: uncultured Bacteroidales bacterium (assembly GCA_902797255.1). Classification (GTDB taxonomy): domain Bacteria; phylum Bacteroidota; class Bacteroidia; order Bacteroidales; family Bacteroidaceae; genus Colivivens. Next base: position 545 of record CADBSN010000099.1, read on the forward strand.
ATGGTGGCCGAAGTATTTGCACGCCCCAAATCTATACCTATAGCACCTTTTAATGTCACTTTCCCATTTCCCGTAATAACCAAAGAGCCTTTTAACTGTTTTATGACTGTTGTTCGTTTTTCAATGGAGGATTCCAACACCGCATCATTCGTCACATCAATGGTCAGTCCATTGATGCTGTTCTGGATGATGTGATCAGCTTCAGTATTTGTATAGCTGCCCTTCACCGAGAGTTTCTTGCTTGAAGGAGAATATTCAAAAACGCCATTGCCAAGAATATCGCTCTTGTTCGAACCCGTTACTTGAGTATCTGCCACTGTTAGGTCGTAGGTAAGAACGTTATCGCTGGTCAGGTAGCCGGGGCTTGATTCACCTCCGTCGATGCGCGCATATCCTTTATCGACATAATTTACATTGTATGCCGTGCCACCGCCGCCAACCAAATTCTTGCAGTATCTAAACATATTATCTGATACTGTTACGTTTTCAGTACTCCATCCAGTACCAACATAGATTGTGGTCAGGTCTTCGCAATAATAGAACATCTCTTTCATGTCCGTTACGCTACCTGTATAAAATCCGCTCAAGTCAAGGCTGGTGATACGTATACAACTTTCGAACATATCGCACATGTTCGTTACTATTTTTGTATCAAACCCACTCACATCAAGACTCGTAATTTTGAAACAACGACCAAACATATCTTCCATGTTTGTCACATTACTGGTATCGAAGCTGCTCACGTCAAGACTCGTCAGACTACTAAGGCAATAGAACAGCCCTCCCATGTTAGTTACTTTCCCTGTATTCCAGCCACTTACGTCAAGACTTGTCAGTCCTGTGCATCCAAAGAACACTCTTTCCATGTTTGTCACGTTGCTAGTGTTCCAACCGCTCACATCAAGAGTTGATAATTGAGAACAACACCAGAACAAACAGCTCATATCCGTCACGTTTCCTGTGTTCCAACCACTCACGTCAAGGTTTGTGAGGGCTTTGCAATTATAAAACACACGGTCCATTTTTGTCACGTTACTGGTATCCCAACTGCTTACATCAAGGTATGTCAATTGTTCGCAAAACTCAAACATCCTTTCCATGCAAACCACATTTTCAGTATTCCAACCGCTCACATCAAGGTTTGTAAGGGCTTCGCAATATCCGAACATACTAGTCATGTCCGTCACGTTGCTGGTGTTCCAGCTACTTAAATCAAGACTCTCCAACTTTTGGCAGGAATGGAACATACCAGACATTTTCGTTACATTATCCGTAACAAAACCGCTTATAGGCAGGGTCTCCAAAGCTTTGCAATTAGAGAACATGTATTTCATATTGGTCACGTTGTCTGTCTTTAAGTTGTCTATTCCTATAATCGTTTTTAGGGTATTCTGTCCACTGAACCAAGAATAGGTGGTTGTTGGCCTGAAATCCTTGAATGACGAATCGAACTCCACTATTTCGAATGTAACATGACTATACCATCCTGGAGAGGAGTCGTTACTGGGGTTCAGACTATACGTGTTGTATCTGCTACGACGCTTGTCATCATAATAAAATGTAAGTTTTTTACCTTCCTCTAAACTGGAAAATACGGCATACGCCTCTTTCGTTGCAGCCTTCACCTGCGTACCCATTGCAATTGCCATGAGCAGCGTTACTAATAGTCGTAGTCTTGTCTTCATAATTATTTAGCTTAGATATTGTCTATAGGTTTTGCATGCA
>CADBSN010000100.1 GCA_902797255.1 uncultured Bacteroidales bacterium
CGTAATTTGTATCGTTGAAGGTTTCTGTGCATACTTCGCTTCAAACGCCTGTCTGCGTTTGTGGTAATGCTTTTCCCCTTCTCGAAATTGGTCTTTTCGTCCACAGTTAAGGGATTAACCCTTACTCCAAGACGAATAATCGATGATTTCTCATTGTCGTTTTCTTTTTCATTGACAAGAGCCCATCCTATGCTGGTGGTTCCTAAGTCAAGGCCTAATACTTTCTTCATAATATTACAATTGTTAATAGTCTGGATTGGTTGTAAGGAATGTGTGGCGTTTATAAGGCATTAGATGTTCACCCTTTGGCATGGGCTTAATCTGTCATCGCTTTACAATATGTCAAAAATAAAGTTGTATGCTGCAAAAATACAATTTTTTCTGGTTTATTTTGTAATTATCAAAAAAAAGTTTATCTTTGCAGCACTAATTTTTAGCAAATCACAATAAGGATTATTCCGTTGTGAAAACATTAGGTCCTTGTCCATCGTCCTTTAACGGTGGACTTTTCTTTTCTTCTTCTACTGTGACACACTGGAACAGCCCCTTGTGACGCAGGGATGCCACAAGGGCAGGTGAGTGGCGCTTGATGTGAGAAGGGACAAAATCTCCACAACTTTTTTAAAAAGACAGGGAGTATAATAGTTTTTTGACGTTGGTAAATTGTCTTCGGAGAAGTAAAATGGCTTGCAAGCCTTGTAAACATTTGATTGTTTGGAATAACTTTTGTATCTTTGCAGTAAAAATACTAATGTTATGGAAGTAGAGTTGGATTTTGGTTCGATTGAAGACCGTTCGAAAGGCATAATAAAGGTTATTGGTGTTGGTGGAGGTGGCTGCAATGCTGTTCGCAATATGTTTGACGCTGACATCAAGGGTGTTTCGCTTGCCGTCTGTAATACGGATAGCAAGTCGCTTGCTCCTTCTCCTGTTCCCAAAAAGATTATGTTGGGCGAAGGCTTAGGTGCAGGAGGTCAGCCTGAGATTGGACGCTCTGAGGCAGAGAAGAACATTGAAGATATTGAGAAACTTCTAAGTGATGGGACGAAGATGGTGTTTGTGACTGCCAGCATGGGCGGTGGTACCGGCACTGGGGCAGCTCCTGTAGTGGCAGGTGTTGCCAAGAAGATGGGGATGCTGACCATTGGTGTCGTCACTATTCCTTTCTTTTTCGAGAAGAAACCAAAAATCATCAAAGCTCTGAAGGGGGTTGACGAACTACGAAAGAATGTGGATGCCATATTGGTTATCAACAACGAGCGGCTTTGTGATGTGTATTCCGATACACCTATATCAGTCAAAGAGTCGTTTGCAAGGGCAGACAATATTCTAAAAGATGCCGTTCAGGGAATCTCAGAACTTATTACGGTATGCAGTGATAGAGGTATTGACCTTGACTTTCGTGATGTTGAGACAACCATGCGAGATGGTGGAGGCGCCATCATGGCTATGGGAAGGGCAAGCGGAGAACGACGTGTGGAGAAGGCTATCATGAACGCGCTGGATTCTCCGTTAATCTATGGTAGTGACATCACCCATGCCAAGCGGATTCTGTTTAATATCTATTCCAGTGACGAAGCCCCAGTCATGGTGCCGGAACTTGATGAAATAGATGATTTCTTCGACCGATTGAACCCAGATATCAAAGTTATATGGGGTATTTCAACTGACAATACGATTGGAATGGATGCGAAAGTTACAATCTTGGCTACTGGTATGGAAGAAACTGCTGTGGTGGATGACGAGCTGAAGGACGATGCCTATTACGAGAGTTTAATCCCCAAGCTTTACAGACCATTAAAGAAAGAGCCAGAAACCCCTGCTCCGGATCCAGTTTTCACAGTTGAGGCTGCGCCTGAGCCAGAACCTTCTGTTATCAAGGAATCGGAGACTCAGCTTCCATTTATTGAAAGGGCAAAACGTTGGTTTGCTGGAATAGCACAAGCTACAATGGAATGATAGCAATCAAGGACATGACTCCAGAGGAAGTAGCCAATGAACTCTCACAACTGATAAGAGTTCTCAGGGCTGCAGGACGCAACGATCTTTTGTTGCGTTCCATTGGTGCGTCTGTTCTCGAAGAGCTACGCCTAGAAGCTGCAAAGACCAGGCTAAGTAGATTACTAATTACTAAAGACTACCGTCTATTCCTTGTGGATTATGACAACATTGAAATAGAATTGACTCCAATTCATAAAGCTGTCTATCTGCTCTTCCTGAATCATCCGGAAGGTATTGAATTTAAGCAACTTAGAAATTATCGCGATGAATTATTGCGATACTATATGACTACGGCTAAGATGTTGGACAAAGAGAAAATCATTGAAGGTGTTGATCACTTGATAGACCCGTTAGACAACGGCATTAACGAGAAATGTTCACGCATCAAGAAAAACTTCCTATCGATGATGGACGCATACACTGCTTCATACTACTTTATCAGTGGGCATACCCAGCGACATATTGAAGGTTCCTCCCACATCTGGTATGAACGTCTGAAGATCATTACACTGCCAAGGGATTTGGTGATCTTATCCCACAAATAACGAAAGAAGCCCTGCTTCATTGCTGAAACAGGGCTTCGCTTGTAAAGATGGCGGCCTCCTACTCTCCCGCATTGCATTGCAGTAC
>CADBSN010000101.1 GCA_902797255.1 uncultured Bacteroidales bacterium
TACTTACTAAAAAATTACCTTACTTAATACCTATTGATATCCTTATTAACAATAAACCTTTATATCTTAACTAAAACCTATGTTCGTCTCTTTTTGGTTGTCTAGAAAACCTCTGTTTTCCTTTTGACGATGCAAAGTTACGGACTTTTCCAGAACAGAGAAAATATTTCTATGTATTTTATTCAAAAAAATACGTTTTGTTGATTTTGGTCAATTTGTGTAGTCGAACACACACGAAAAACCGTACAAAAAGGCATAAAAACCACATTTTCGGACCATCCTGAAAAAGACCGTTTTTCATTGGGTTATATTGAAGGTTCTACGCAACAAAAAGGGATAACATCACGCTATTCTACGTTATTTTCAAAGTTTTATGCATTCTCCTATTGTGAAACTCCCAACTTTTGCGTATCTTTGCCAACGAATTAAACGTGACAAATCCCCCAAACAGCGTTTCGATTCAGACTGGCCAGATAGCCAAACTTGAGAAATTATGTTTGCAAGGCCATGGAAACGATGAAGAATAACCCAAGAGAGTAATAATAAATTCAGAAAAAAAACAAAACATGAAACAGCTACTTACACTTGGGGCAATGATGATTGCCTCGACTTTGAGCCTCTCGGCTCAGAAAGCGATGACCCCACCGGCTGGTGGCAAGGCTATTAGTGATGAACTCATCGGTATCTTCTTTGAGGATATCAGTTCCTCTGCCGATGGAGGTCTCTATGCAGAGTTAATTCAGAACGGTTCGTTCGAGTTCAGTCCTGTAGAACGTGACGGATGGGGACCTGGTACCGCTTGGCGTATGGTTCGTCCAGGACACTCTACAGGTTATATGCAACCCATGCAACTCAATCCTATCCATCCTAACAACCCTAACTACATGCGTCTGCACACTGAACGTGCAAAGCAGTATTACGACTACAACGGCTGGACAGGATTCGGCATTTCCAACAACGGATTCGACGGTATCAACGTGAAGAAAGGCGCAACCTACAACTTCTCATCTTTCTTCCGCAACGTGAAGGGTGATGCAAAGAAAGTACGCGTGGTACTCACTGTCTCTTCAGGCTGGAACCAGCAGAAATCCCTTGGCGAAGTAGAATTCACCATTGACAACACAGGATGGAAGAAGTACGAGGCACAGATTACTGCACTTGAGGACAACACCAATGCTTCCTTACAGATTCTCTGTCTGACGGTAGGCGATATGGATGTCGACATGGTATCACTCATGCCTGAGGACACCTACAAGGGTCATGGACTCCGCAAAGACCTTGCTCAAGCACTTGCCGACTTGCAACCTAAGTTCATGCGATTCCCAGGCGGATGTGTGGTACACGGTGGAGGCGACGGCTTTTGGAACACCTATCGTTGGAAGACCACCGTTGGCCCAAAGGAAACTCGCAAGCAGCAGAAGAACACTTGGGGATATCATCAGTCAGTAGGTTTGGGTTACTTCGAGTACTTCCAGTTCTGTGAAGATCTAGGTATGGAACCACTTCCTATTCTTCCTTGTGGTGTAAGCTGTCAAGGAGCAAATGGTGGCTGGAATATGAGAGGACAGGCTCAGGATGTGGTACCTATGAGCGAGATGGACGAGTGGGTTGATGAAGCGCTCGACCTTATCGAATGGGCCAATGGTGACGTGAACACCAAATGGGGTAAGGTACGTGCTGATGCAGGTCATCCAAAGCCTTTCAACCTGAAGTATCTTGGATTGGGTAACGAAGAGAAAATCTCGCCCGAATTCATTGAGCGTTTCAAGTATATATATAATAAGGTGACAAAAGCTCATCCAGAGATTGTGATTGTCGGTACCGCAGGCCCTGGTTCTCATCCCGGTAACGGAGACTATGAGGCAGGATGGAAGCTGGCCGTTGAGACAGGTATGCCAATCATGGACGAGCACTACTACGAACAGAAGGAGTATTTCATGAATACCCGTCAGTACGACAGCTATCCTCGCGACCGCAAGACCAAAGTCTATCTGGGAGAGTATGCTGCAAAAGACAAAAAACTACAGGATGCATTGGCTGAGGCACTCTATCTGTTGCATGTTGAGCGTAATGGCGATGTGGTATGCATGACCTCTTATGCACCACTCTTCGCACGCAAGAACGCAACAAACTGGAACCCAGACCTTATCTATTTCGATAACGAGCGTCCATTCCTCACATGCAGCTACTATGTTCAGCAGATGTTCGGTCAGTCAGCAGGTCAGTACTATTACGGAGACTGCGTCACCATCAAGGATGCAACAGAGAAACTCAACGAACAATCAGTCGTTTTGAACGTAAAGACCCGCGAATTGTTTGTAAAAGTATGCAACGACACCGCTGATAAGAAGATTGCAAGTCTGGATCTCTCTCGCTTCAAGAGCCTGAAACCTCTTGCAAAGAAGACCACCCTCTCAGGTAAGCCTGAGGACGAAAACAACTTCGACCAGCAACCCATCGCTCCTGTCGTTGAAGATGTTAAGGTAAGCAAGAAGATGAATCTCGAGTTACCACCTTACTCATTCACCATGCTGACCATTAAGTTGTAATATGAGTCAACCCCATACAACAAGAAAGCTGCTCACGATGTGGGCAGCTTTCTTTACTTTTCGTATATTACTTATCACTTAAAAAGCAAACAGTTCCGTACTGAGATAACGCTCACCGGTATCAGGTAGCAATACAACAACCATCTTCCCCTTGTTTTCCGGACGCTTGGCAACTTGAGCAGCAGCATAGGCGGCAGCTCCGCTACTGATACCTACCAGCAGTCCTTCCTGCTGTGCCAACTCGCGTCCTGTACGGATAGCATCATCATTCTCCACATCATACACCTCATCCACAACAGCGGCATCATAGCTCTTCGGAATAAATCCAGCTCCGATTCCCTGAATCTTATGAGGGCCACTCGGCCCACCATTCAAAACAGGACTCGACTTAGGTTCAGCTGCGATAATCTTCACATTTGGGTTCTGCTCCTTCAGATACCTTCCAATACCCGAAACAGTACCGCCCGTACCTACCCCTGCTACGAAGATATCCACCTGTCCATCCGTATCTTTCCATATCTCAGGTCCCGTTGTCATATAATGACGAGCAGGATTAGCTGCGTTCTCAAACTGCTGCAGGATGACACTCCCAGGGATAGAATCCCGCAGTTCCTCAGCAGCACGTATCGCACCAGCCATACCTTCTTTACCAGAAGTCAGACGCACCTCTGCACCATAAGCTTTCACGAGACCACGACGCTCCTCGCTCATTGTCTCAGGCATGGTGAGGATAAGGTGATACCCTTTCACGGCAGACACAAGCGCCAGACCCACACCCGTATTACCCGATGTGGGTTCGATAATCGTTGCTCCAGGTTTCAGGATTCCTTTCTTCTCAGCATCCTCAATCATAGCCAGCGCAATGCGATCCTTCACGCTGCCCCCAGGATTGAAAAACTCCACTTTGGCCACAAGAGGTGTCTGGACACCCTTTGCCTCTGAGAATTTATTGAGTTCTACTAGCGGTGTATTGCCGATGAGTTCCGTCAGTTGTTTTGCAATCTTCTTCATATGTCGATTTATCTCACAAACACCTTTTTACCGTCTACGATATTCAAACCTTTCTGGAGATTGCCGATTCGTTGACCATTGAGGTTGTAAATATTTTGATTCTTTAATTTTGGAATCACTACATTTTCTTCTATTCCGAGGGCAGGCGTAACTCCGTCCATACTGAGGAATATCTCCTTGATGTAAAGTGCACTTGAACCATTAGACGAAAATCCTGCTTTGTAGATCTTCGACGGATTGATGGTACGTCCATTTGACGTAACAAGGTTGTGAAGGTCAATAGTTACTGTTTTGATAGGAGTCTTCATATCAATGGAGAAGAAGTCAGAGTTGTTGCTGTCGTAAATGCGGAAGGATGGCTTGGCTGCCGATGCTCGCATAAGGTTTACAACGAGGTAGTTATAAGCAGAGAAATCTGCTCCGCTGGTGTAAACCCATCCACCAAATCCGTCCTTACTAGTCGTCAGTCCGCCTGTACGTTCTGTGAAGGTACCTGTACCGATAATAGAAGGATTGAAGGCATCAGCTGTGAGCGGGAAGTAAGATACCTTAACAATAAAGGTAACGCTACGGCTGTTACCGAGTGGGTCGGTATATGTAGCCGTTACTTCTGTCTCGCCTTCTGACTGTCCAACAATGTTTCCACCTACCATTCGTGCTACAGATGGATCAGAGAACTGATAGTTGCAGCTTGATGCTACGTTAGTCTGCAATCCTGAAAGGGAGGTACAGGTGATGTTCACTTCTTGTGAACTACCTGGAGTTACTCCAAAGTTGGTCTTCGCAATAGAAAGATCGCTCACGGTGAGATCTTCCTCGCTGAAGGTATGTAATACACCAGGACCGAAGAAACCCTCCTCACTGAAGTTCGGTTCGGTAGAGAACCAGTCGATATCGACAGATCCACCTAACTGTTTTGTTGCGTAATTATAGAGGAAAAAGCGGTTACCTACGAACACATCAAGGGTGTAACCCATGTTCATCTCGCTTCCGAACTTGGTGTATTTCTGGTTGTCGTAGCTATAATAGAAGTTCGCTTTGTTGGTTCCGAAATTGACGGAAGCACGCAGATAGATTGTGTCAGACTGTATTTCTGCACCAGTCTGCTTCTGCTGCGTTCCATGTAGCTTAGTCTGCTGCATATAGTAGAGTTGCTTTTTACCGTTGTTGACTTTCACACCAATCATCGCATATGGTTCCTGGAAGACTGCGATACCAGCGATATCGCCTTCCAACATGTTGGTGGTAATCATCTTGACGGTACCAAGTGAGTTGTAGTAAGTCGATGTACTCTTTCCTACAGGGTCATAGCCCAAGATACGCTGACTCAGACTGTTACGAGCCCACTGCAGAGAGTCGGTCACCGTAGCGGTATACAAGCGCAGACACCCTGGATGTTCAAGCAGACTCCAGCGGCTGTTATCTGGATTGTGATTCCACTCCCACTGCATTCCAAGTGTAGCATCAGTGAAGGTGTCGTTGGTAGGTAAATATGTACGTGGGTAGGTCTTTCCTACATTTGGTTTTTGGTATGCTTTACCGCCTTCACTCACATCACGACCGTTATTACCAACGATAGGCCATCCATCAACCCACTTCACTGGCTCGAGATAGGGAACACGTCCAATAGCTCCTGCATCTTTGAACAACATAGTCCACCACTCACCTGTCTGGGTTTCAACCAACGCTCCCTGATGAATCTTCTGACCAGCAAAGGTTCTTCCCTTCGGGTTGGATGAAGTCGTAGGACCTACATATTCCTCGTAAGGTCCCATCGGACTCGTTGAGCGGAAGGTGGTTTGGCTACCCTCTGTTCCTCCGTAGGTAGCATAGATGTAATAGTAGTCGCCAATATGATACATGTGACTACCTTCGCATCCGTTACCTACGCTGATTACCTTCGAACTCGAAATCTTTGAAAGTGTCTTGGCGTTGAACTTGTTTACATAGATGTCACCAATACCACAGGCCACATAAAGGTATCCATCACCGTTCGGGCCGTCATCGAAGAGCCATCCAGGATCATGATAAGCCTCTGGCAGCAAGGTCACATCCCATTTGCCTTCTGGATTAGAAGCCGTCAAGAGAATACTCCGTGAATCAGGTGACCATGTAGAACATGGGAAATAGAAGTAGAACTTTCCATTGTGGTAGTTGAGCGTCGATGCCCACATACCCTGTCCATAATGATGCTTAAAATTCAACAGGCTATAGGCATCATTGTCTACAATCTGCAACAGCGGATTGGCGCAATATTCCCAGTTAACAAGGTCCTTCGACTTCAAGATAGTCGCACCTGGAACGTAGAACATCGTCGTACTGACCATATAATATGTATCATCTACTCGAATAAGGTCAATATCTGGGAAGTCGCCATTGATGACTGGGTTGATGTATTTGTTCGTACCCAAATCGCTAGTCCACTGATGGGTGTAGGCCATATAAGGACGTGTATCTGTGTTCCAATCCTTGTACCACTCGAAACAGGCACCACTACAAGCCTCGCTTGCATCCTTGTAACCAGCAGCTTTCATCTTGTCAAGGAAAGCCGGCTCAAGCACCCGGTTCTTATTGTTTTTCCATGAGGCATATGAGAGGTCATTATTGACTATCCACTTATCGATATCGTAGAAATCAGATGTGCCGGTAAGGGTCATACCAATATTGCCATAATAGTCGTGAACGGCCTTCCATGCCACTCCCCACTTCGAAGTCGAGCCAGTAGCCCAAGTCCCGAAATTCTTATAGACATTCTGACCCATCTCGTTCACATGATCAATCTCGTTGGTATTCTGCGGACTCCAGTCGATCTCAGTTACCACAATTGGGTTGGTCTCGACCACAGGTACCTGACGTTTAAAGTTATTGATGAATGTCTGTGCGTTTGCGTTCTTGTCCTCCTGACCATACCAACCAGTATACACATGGACTGCATAACCGATGTTATAGCTCTCAAGCGGATAGGTAGCATAGCCTTCATAACCTGACTGATAACCAGTTCCTACGCCCCAGATGATACCTGTGAATCCATTCGCACGAATCTTGTCGACAATAGGTTGGAAGAAATCATGCAATGCATTCGGACTACTCTGTCCGTTTGCATCGCGCACCGTAATCGGTTCATTGGCCAACTCAATTGATATCTGTCCTGAGTACTTCAGCACGGTATCGTTCTTCGACACGATATCCCAAACATCAAGCAGGTAGTGATGGTAAGCATCGCCTACCTGAATCGTTCCTGGACACACGCCAGGCGGACGCATGATGACATACAGTCCTCGCCCAATAGCCTCCTTGGCAATACGGGTATAAAGTGTCTTCAGATAAGTTGTTAGCCTAGACTTGCTGAAGTGCTCGATATTCGCTTCTCCATCACCGGTCTTACCAGCTGTGACGGTCTGTCCATTTTCGTCCTTATAGCTATAATTCACACTGTTGTCATTCGTCCATGCAGGTTCGAGGTGCAAACGGAACACATTACAATACGTGCCCAGTTCTGGATTAGCCATTCCGTCGAACAGTTTCTTGAAATAGTCGATACAACGCTGACGACCAGCATCGTCATAATTCCAGCCCCATCGTCCATTGTTGAACCATGCGCTAGGTGTATCCATCACACCATGCAGACGTACGATATTTCCGTTGGCATCCTTCAAGTGTTTACCATCCACATGGAGTGGAGGTGTGTTACCA
>CADBSN010000102.1 GCA_902797255.1 uncultured Bacteroidales bacterium
CGTAGAATGTGGTGCCCGGCGATGTGTTACCCACATGATAAGGTCGTGGGGTCGTATCCTTAAAATTGAAGACGTTGTCCACACCTACTTCTACACGATAGGTAGCGACTTTGCTATGACCGAGGTCATGGGTGCTATTAAGTCGCCACAACTGGAACGCCCGTCCGTCACCGTCGTTCTCATAATATCGACGGCTCGATCCGCGAGCACTGAGGTTCAGCCCCAAGCGATAGTCATTGGAGAAACGATGATTCCAAGTGACATAGCCGTTCCACTTATGATGAGCCATACCATCGATAATCACCTTGTGAAACACATTGTGTGATGTGTTAAAAACATTGGCTTTCGTATCCAAATAGCTGTAGTTTCCACCCATCGTCAGTTCCTTGCTGATGTTCCATGTGAGGTTCACATCCACCCCGTAGGTCTTGGCATCTTCTGCGTTCTTATACATACGTGGGATGATGTTCGTGCTTCCGTCGCCCGCAAAGGCAGAGGTGGCACCTGGAGGAATCTCGCTTACTGGCACATTGATGAGCGAAATCATGTTCTCGAGTCGATTGATATATCCTGTGACCGAACATGTGAAGCGGTCGGTGCGATATTCCACATTGGCCGACCAGTAGTTGCTGGTCTGTGCATCCAGTTTTGTGTTACCCATATAATAATAGGTGTTGGCACCCATCTGCTTCACATAGTGATAACCAAGTTCTTTCGTTGTAGGCGATTTAAATCCCTGACTCCATCCGACACGCAGTCGCCAATCACCTATCGACACCATCGTACTCAACTTCGGAGTGATATGCACACCGAACGCATGGTTATCAATCAGTCGCACTCCGGCTGTGATGTTCAACCAACTGAGAGGGTCGAATTCGTCCTGAGCATACACCGCAGCCGTCCAATCGTCAGCCTTTCCACCGTTGACACGCATGGGAGCCTTCAGATAGTCGTAGCGGTATTCCGCTCCCACATTCAGCGTATGGTCGTGAGCCAGATAGAACACACCCTTCACACTGGCCATCGTACGTTGCTGGTCACTCTGTAAGTCGGTCTGACCAGGAAAATACGGATAGTAGTGAGTTAGCTGACCACGATAATAGCCGTCCTCCAACGTAGTGTCGGTGAAGGCATAATAATAAGCGTGACGATCCCAATTGACATCGAACGTCAGGTAGTCGGCGCTGCTGCCTATCATCCATTTGCCTCCTACAGCAGCCGAAGAATTCCGATACTGCAGGTCGTAAGTATAGACATCGCACGAAGGATGTCGCCCATCAGTAGGTCTGTAAATCCGCTTCTGGTAATAACTACCGTCAGCATAGAGCTCAAGCCCCTCAGTCGGCGTGTAAGTCAGACGTTCCGATAGCTGCCAGTTCGTATATTTGTTCACCGTGTGGTTCCTCGTGTCTGTAATCATCATGGCCTCCGTATATTCGTTCGTCGTATTCTGCCATCCGTCCGTATGCTGCAGTTGGAAGTTCGTGTACGATTGCACGTTTCCCCATCGCAGTCCGATACCGTTATGCTGACGTAAGTCGTTATGCGAACCATAGCGGGTCGAGTTTTCCAATAGCCAACCCTCCGTATCGTGCCGTTTCGTGATGATGTTGATCACACCTGCCATTGCGTCGCTTCCGTAAAGTGCACTCTGAGCACCCTTCACGATCTCTATACGCTCGATGTTGTGAGGGTCAATCAGTCCTAAGTCGTTCTCGCCACCTACATCACCATGAATACGCTTGCCATCAATCAGAATTAAGATATAGTTGTTACCCAATCCGTTCAACTGAGTCTGACTACCCATATCCCCTTCATTGAAGGCAAACGAAGCCGTCAGTCCACTCAGGATGTCCTCAAGACTCTTTCCTCCGTAACTCTCCAACATCTTCTTAGAAATCACCTCCGTCTGTACAGGCGTATCCTTCAGCAGGTGCTGCGTACCTGTACTGGTAATCACCACCTCCTGCAGTTCATGCACATGCTCTGCATGTATTTCCTTATTTTTGGCCGCAGGCGCTATTATCCCTTTGGCGGCATCTTTGTTTTGAGCCGTCAAACAGACACATAGCCCCATCGCTATGATGAGTGCAAGCACTAATCGCTTTACTTCTTGCGGATTCATTTCTACGATTTTGACACCCTTAACCTGAGGGTTTAAAACTCTGTTAGGTCATTGGCAGGTCTTCTGGCTCACCGGCAAAAACTTAAACTGTCTTCCCGAAACGTATTCAGTGACATTTATTGTTCAGTTTTTAGAATGCGGTTTACAGCTGCAGGTACAGCTCAGGTCTTTCACCTGATTCCCTTGCACTTCGTGTGTTTGTTAACCATGAGGCTTCCACACGTTGTTACCAATTCCGCTACAAAGATAAGTAATAATTCATAATGTACAATTGACTACGTCGAACTAAAGTTTCATAATTCATAAAAAAAGGCCTGTTTGTACAAAGATTGATAGGTTTAGTTTGCAAAATAGGTTAAAGTTAATGTTAGAATGACGCAGAGCACTTCAACAACGAAACAGATACGAATACTCCGACGCATATCATCTGTGGTCAATGCACGTGGATTGGTACCAATGAAAGGCTTATAGACCTGCTCCCCGAAATAATTGTGAGGTCCTCCGAACTGACAATCAAGAATGGACGCAAGGGCGGCTTCGGGCCATCCACTGTTGGGTGAGGCATGTTGCGGCCCATACTTGAGGACAAAGGCAGCCCTCTCCAAACCTCCCCGAGGGGAGGCTTTATGATTTGTCTCTCCCCCTCGGGGGAGTAAGAGGGGGGCCATCACCATCAGGAGCGCTGTAATTCGTGCTGGGATATAGTTGGCTATATCATCGATATGGGCTGCCCAGCAACCGAACTCGCGGTATCTGCTAGTTTTATATCCTATCATAGAGTCGAGGGTGTTGATCATCTTGTAGGTCATCATCCCTGGCACACCCAACAGCACTAACCAAAATAGTGGTGCAACAACTCCATCGCTCAGGTTTTCTGCAAGTGTCTCGAGTGCTGCTGTGCGTATCTCCTGTGCGGTGAGTTGGCTGGTGTCGCGCCCTACTATCCTACTGACTTGTGCTCGTCCGGCTTCGATACTTCGATCGACGGCCTTGAACACGTCTCTCACTTCTTTACGAAGGGTATGGCCTGCCAGACAGAAGAAGATGAGGACTACGGATATAAAGTTTAAAGTTGATAGTTTAAAGTTGAAAGGCAGTTCAAAAATTTCAAAGTTCAAAAGTTCAAGAAGAGCATACACGAGGAGGAAGACAAGGGTGATACTAGTTAGAACGAAGAGGGCACCTTTCAGCATTCGGTGACGGCCTCGATTGAGATGGCGTTCACCCCATGCAATCCATTTGCCAAACCCCACTATGGGATGTGGCAGCCATGCGGGATCGCCTAACAGGAGATCGAGCAACCATGCCATGATTATTTCCAACACCATTGTTTAATTGCTTCTATCAGTTCATCGTTTTCTTCAGGGGTTTGTACGGCTATGCGGAAGTAGTTGGGGCCGAGTCCTGCAAAGTTGGATGCATCACGGATAAGGATTCCGTGCTCATGTACCAGATATTCCTTCAGTGCAGATGCTTTCCCAATGGTGAGTTGGCAGAGCAGGATATGGGTATCGGAGGGCCACACGATCACGCCTCCTATGGCCATCAATTGCCGGCTCACTCGCTCGCGTTCGCTCATCAGGGCACTGAGGCCGAACTCATACTCATCAGAATGTGCCAAGAGATAGTAGGCTGCATCGATGGCTACCTGATTGACTGACCATGGCATGCGTTGGCGGCGCAGGTCGTCAAGCAGAGAAGCATTGCCTGTCACATAGCCGATTCGCAGTCCTGGGATGCCATACTCCTTAGTCAGGGAATGAAGCATGAGAAGGTTAGGATGAAACACCACTTCGGATGTGGCGATGAGGGGACGTTGGGTGAACCGCGCATAGCTGGCATCGACGACAAACAGGGTGTCGGGATGGGCTACGATGCTGGCTGTCAGGTCGTCTTTGTCGATGACCGAACCTGTAGGGTTGTTCGGATTGCACAGCCACACGATGTCGTAATCGTTATGAACCTGACTCAGATTGTAGACATGATTCAACTGATGATCATGCATCCGACATGCGTCAGCGTATTCTGAGAAGGTAGGTGTGATGACTGCACTTCGTTTACGGCGAAAGGTCTGTGCAATGAGATAGATTGCTTCGGTGGCGCCATTGGTTACCATCAGTTGCTCTGCCTGTAGTCCAAGTAGGGGCGCCATCGATTGCTCAAGACCAAATGGTGCTGGTTCAGGATAGTTCGACACATGGTCAAGTTGGTTTGCCAGATGGCAGAACAGTCGTTCGTGATCGAAGTGGTTGTAAATGTTCGATGAGAAGTTGATACGAATGCCGTCATACAGATGGATGTCGTCGCCGTGTCCGTTTATCATGACTTAGGCCCTCCTATAATTTGATACAAAAGACTGATATCCATGTGCTTCCTAACGTGGTCGGCAAGCAGATTATATTGATGGTCTTTGAACTCAGCCAAAGAGACGTTAGGCTCTTGACTTGAGACATTAGACTTTAGAAGATAGTTGATGACTGCCGCGTTGTCGAGAAAGCCATGAATATAGGTTCCGATGCAATGATCGGTTTGAAGGATGGGCTCCTCGGTATCGCTGACACCTTGATGAATCTCGTAACCTTGACATTCCTGACCTTCGAACATGAACGTCACTTGCTTCGTGGTCTTCTCTGCTGTCATCGTAGTATGAATGGGTAGAAGTCCAAGACCAGGCAGACTGGTGACACTACCTTCGATACCATCAGGGTCGTTGACCGTCTGTCCCAACATCTGATAGCCGCCGCAGATTCCTATCACCGTCTTACCTTCTCGATGAGCATGCTGGATGGCCTGTGCACAACCGTTGCGACGCAGTTCCATCAGGTCGTCGAGTGTGGCTTTCGTTCCTGGAAGGATAACGATGTCTGCCTGCTGGATATCTGAGATGTTGTTCGTGTAGAAGAGATTGACACGAGGGTCGCGCTCCAATGTGTCAAAATCGGTATAGTTGCTGATATGACGAAGCAGCACTACCGATACATTGATTTTACCCTCAGCCAGTTGACGGTGTTTCTGCTCCAATGCCACACTATCCTCCTCGTCGATATAAATATTATTATAATATGGTATCACCCCCAGAACCGGTATGCCACATAGGTCTTCTATCATCCTACGTCCATCATCAAACAATCGGATGTCGCCTCGAAACTTATTGACGATGATGCACTTGATGCGCTTACGGTCTTCCGGACTCTGCAGCATGACACTTCCATAACAGGAAGCAAACACTCCACCACGGTCGATATCGGCAACGAGAATGACATCAGCATCAGCGTATTGTGCCATAGGCATGTTAACGAGGTCGATATCGCGTAGATTCAGTTCCGACACACTGCCAGCACCTTCCATCACAATAGGATTGTATTTCGCAGCAAGACGGTCAAAGGCTGCACATACCGCTTGTCGTAACTCCTCCCTACCCTCTTTACGAAAATAGTCGTAAGCAGAGCGGTTCCCGATTGGTTTTCCGTTAAGAACAACCTGAGTGGTATGTTCAGAATTGGGCTTGAGCAACAATGGATTCATATCCGTCTCGCATGCAATCCGAGCAGCTTCGGCCTGCACAGCTTGGGCCCTTCCTATCTCAAGTCCGTTAGGGGTGACATAAGAATTCAAGGCCATATTCTGTGCCTTGAATGGAGCCGGATGATAGCCGTCTTGCTGAAAGATGCGGCATAAGGCTGCGTTCAACACACTTTTACCTACATCGGAACCCGTTCCGACCAACATCACAGGATGTAACTTTGATGGTTTCATAATGCAAAGTTACAAAAAGTTTAGCGTTTAGTGGTTAGCGGTTAGCGATTTTTGCATTTTTACATTCTATAATTTTTTCATTTTTACATTTTTTCTTATCTTTGCATCTCCAAAATGCGATGCGGAATATGAGAAAGATTATATTAATCACAGGAGGTCAACGTTCAGGCAAAAGCAGTATGGCCGAGCAATTAGCTCTCTCTCTCTGCTCAGACCCCATATATATTGCCACAGCTCATATATGGGATGATGAGTTTGCGGAACGTGTTCGCAGGCATCAGGAACGGCGTGGTCCGATGTGGACAAACATTGAGGAAGAGCGTGAGCTGAGTCGCCATCATGTGGAGGGGCGTGTGGCGCTGATTGACTGCTGTACACTCTGGGCAACCAACTTTTTCTACCCATCGTCGGATATAGAAACTGCGCTCTCACAACTGAAAGCAGAGTTCGACAAGTTTACTGCACAGGATGCCACATTCATATTCGTTACCAACGAGATAGGAATGGGTGGAGTAAGCGAGAATGCTGTTCAACGCCATTTTACAGACCTCTTAGGCTGGTTTAACCAATATATCGCATCAAAGGCCAATGAGGTGATATTGATGGTCAGTGGAATTCCTATGAAAATAAAAGTTTAATGATGATAGATTACTCACTTGCTCCTGCTTTGCAGGAGAAGATAGATAACCTGAACAAGCCGAAAGGTTCATTAGGACGATTAGAAACACTCGCTTTGCAGGTGGGACTCATCCAACATAGCTTGACGCCGCGACTCACTAATCCTTGCCATATCCTTTTCGGAGGCGATCATGGCATTGAGCGAGAAGGAGTATCACAATCACCACGTGACGTCACTTGGCAACAGATGATTAACTATGTAAAAGGAGGTGGAGGCGTCAATGTGTTCTGTCGTCAGCATGGGTTCAAACTGAGGGTGGTTGATGTAGGAGTTGACCACGACTTCGACCCAAAGCTATATCCGAATATCATTCCACGGAAAATTGCTTATGGTACCAATGACTTCCTCCACACTGAGGCGATGAGCCGCGAACAGTATGAGCGATGCATGGCTGTGGGGGCCGAGATGGTGGACGACTGTCAGAGTGAAGGGTGTAATATCATCTGCTTTGGAGAGATGGGGATAGGCAACACCAGTCCGTCGAGTATCTTGATGCACCTGTTTCTCGATATCCCCCTTGAAAAGTGTGTGGGAGCTGGTTCGGGACTCGACTCGGAGGGCGTGTGTCACAAACTTGAAGTGTTGACCAATGCTGTATCCAACTATAACAGACGGGCAGTCAACCCTTATGCTCCGCATAGCATCGGTTGGGCTGAGACCATCATACGATACTTTTCAGGATATGAGATGGTAGCTGCTATCGGTGGCATGCTTCGAGCAGCGCAATATAACATGGTGATTATGGTCGATGGATTCATTATGACTGCATGTATGCTTGCAGCATCACAGTTAAATCCTGACATCATTGACTATGCTGTATTCGGACATTGTGGTGACGAAAGCGGACATCAGCTGATGCTCCAAGCGATGGGTGCACAACCCCTGCTTCATCTCGATATGCGATTGGGCGAAGGTACGGGTGCCATCTGTGCATACCCTATCGTTGAAAGCGCAGTCAATATACTGAACGAGATGGACAACTTCCAACATGCAGGAATCACTAAATACTTTTGACCCAATGAAACGCATCATCGCTGCCATTACATTCTTCACCCGTCTTCCTTTGTGGCGATGGGTGACAGTAGACAAGAGCTACTACGAACGTGTAGTACCCTTGTGGCCTCTCATGGGATGGCTCACTGGTGGTGTTATGGCATTGGTGTTGTGGCTTACCTCCATGGTGTTTCCACTATCAGTCAGTATCATCCTTGCCTTGCTAGCAAGAGTATTGCTAACGGGGGCACTTCACGAAGACGGCTTTGCGGATTTCTGCGATGCATTCGGAGGCGGAACCGATCGTGAGCGAACACTTGCTATCATGAAAGACTCGCACGTTGGTACGTATGGCGTATTAGGACTCTCGTTCTACTACCTTCTCTTCTATCATTTACTGCTCCATATATTGCCACAAGTTGGAAGTCCATTTATCCTGATTGCGGTCGATACATTCTGTAAGTATCTCAGCTCCACAATCATCTATTTTCTCCCCTACGCGCGCAAGGCTTCCGAAGCAAAAAACGGTTTGATATATGCTCATGTCACGATTCCTGAACGAATCATCAGTTTTCTGTGTGGCATTCTGCCAATCGTTGTCATGATGTTTCTAGTTGTAGGTTTCATGTTTCAATTCTTCCTTTCTCTCCTCTCGATTATCATTATTTATCTGCTGCTGCTATACATGATGCGTCGTCGCCTCCATGGTTATACAGGCGATTGCTGCGGCGCGACCTTTATCATTCTAGAAGCCACATTCTATCTTTTTATGTGTTTGTTTCTCTTTTCCTCTTAAGCGAAGATAACAGACCCAAAAGAGAAATAATATGACGACAGGCTGAAGTGTACAGAATATTTGAAGAGAAAGAAACCTAGCGAACAACGCAGGAGTGCCGAGCCTTTACCGAACCTTAATGCAAAGCGAGGTAGAGCAATCGTTGATTTATCCGATGTACTGCAGGATGATGTTTACGATTTCGTCTTCGGTCTTCCCGTCGGCTTTGATGACAAGGTCGTAGTTGCGGGTGTAGTAACGTGAGGTGCCGGTGTATTTCGTTACGTAGTTCTCGCGCATCGTGTCTACCTGCTCTATAATCTTACGTGCTTCGTCTTCGCCTATCTCTTGCTTACGCATCACACGCTCCATACGGAAAGGCATGGAGGCCTGGATGAGGATGCTTATGTGGTTGGGATGCTGACGGAACACGAAGAATCCGCTGCGGCCTGTCACAACGCACGACTCATGCTCGGCGACGCCTTGCAGGATCTCGGTCTCGGCCTTGAAGATCTCGTCGGTGGTCATGATGTCGGGCAGGCTCTTAGCATCTAAATGACTGTATTGCTGGGTGTATCCCATGTTCCAACCCTCGCCTATGCGTGCTACTCGCTTGAAGTCTTCCCACCAGTTGTGCTTGCGACCTTTCAGCTTCTCGATTTCCTCTGCTGTGAGATGGTATTTCTCTTCAAGCGACTTGATGAGTGCCTTGTCGAAGAACTGAACTCCCAGCTTTTCTGCTAACTTGCGACCGACTGTGTGTCCGCCACTTCCTAACTCACGATTGATAGTGATGACAAATTTCTCGTTCTTATTCATATTTTGGAAGTATTAAACAATTGAAATTCTATAACTTATTTCGCCTTCAAGATAGGATGGTCGGCCCACTTGGGTTTCTCGTAGTTGATGATAGCGTTGAGTTCTCCTTCGAGCAGTTCGGGGAATGTGTACATAATCCAGGCTCCGTATATCTTGTTTTTGTTTTCGAGCATCACTTCTTTGGCTATCTTCTTCTGCTGGTTCATCATATCTTCGCGGATGGATGCTTCGCGTATGCGGGCTTGGCGCCATGCTTCGGGGTCGTCGGAGAACACATCGATATGGAATCCATTGGGACCTGCATCACGAATCTGCTTACAGATGGCCTGCAACTCTCTGGACTGATTCGACCCTGTGATGGTTCCTGTGTTCCAGTCGATGGTGATATGCTTGCTGTCGGGAATGAGCACGAACACACTGCGCTCTGGCCAATCCTTATAGTCGTGCAGACGGATGAACGAATTCTTGTCGACCTTCACGGTGACGGAGAACTTCGCATCCTTGATGGGCAGGAGTTGTGCATTAACGGTATCTTCGTTGATGATAAGATACAGTTTGGTTTGTGAGGGTGACACTCGTCCGTCGATGGTTACCTTCACTTTCTTTGCTTGAGCGGTTGCTACCAGAAGGACGGCAGCAAGTACGAATAGTATTTTTTTCATAACGATGTATGTTGTTTTGCGTGGCAAAGTTAATAAAATGTAAAAATGAAA
>CADBSN010000103.1 GCA_902797255.1 uncultured Bacteroidales bacterium
GCTATATGAAGAGATTATGGCTGATGCTAACGACTATGGACTTGAGATCATCTTCCACGGTTGTACGCTTCCTCGTGGTTGGGAGCGCATGTATCCTAACTTCGTAGCGTGTGAGGCTGTTCGTGCTAGCGAGAATCTCTCATTTGGCCAGCACGATAACGACATCGAGGCTCTTGCTGCTACCATCCATCCAGTACTCCGCAATGCGGTTGGTAATATGGATTTTGGTGGTTCTGCACTCAACAAGTACTATTCGAAGAACAACCAGCGTGGCAACCATCGTGTAACTTCTGATGTCTATGCCCTTGCTACCGCCATTCTGTTCCAGACACCTGTCCAGAACTTTGCTTTGGCACCAAACAACCTCACTGATGCACCAGCATGGGCCATCAACTTTATGAGGGCCGTTCCTACTACCTGGAAGGACATCAATTTCATCGACGGCTATCCAGGAAAGTTCATCATAATGGCTCGTCAGGCTACCGATGGCACTTGGTATGTGGCAGGTGTGAATGCCAACAAAGAGCCACTCACCGTCACCATTCCTCTCACGATGTTTACTGTAGGTCAGAATCTGAAACTCTACCTTAACGACAATCTGACGACTACGACCGTCTCTAAGAAGCAGACCATCACAGTGACAATCCCATCTAATGGTGGTGTGGTGATTAATAATTGACAATTAAAGTTTATAGTGTAAAGTTTAATGTGTAAAGTCAGTTTATTGAGTTTATAGTTTAATCGGTATTAACTTTTCATTTTTCAACTTTGGCTTTCGCCCAAAATGCTTTCGTTCGGCATAGTTCAAGCACGCTTGGCTCTGCACTCACTTAATCGCATTTTTCAACTTTCACTTTTCAACTTTCAACTTTATCAGACAGCGCAGCTTATGAAGAGAATCCTTTTAGCCATCATCGCTTCATCTACAACTCTGACCTTCTATGCTCAGAGCGGAGCGGATTATTTGAATGCGTTCAAACCTACTGATTGCACCATCCCGTTCGACATCAATGCCGAGGGACAGCCGTTCCGTGTCTTCTGGGGCATGGATACAGCATGGGAATCCGAAGCGAATGTACGTCGAGGGGTGAACCATATCGGCGTGGAGAATTTCAGTACGGGTCGTCTGTCCTTTCAGCCTACTTATAAGTTGATTGAGAAGTCTGATGGTACTTACGAGTTGACCTCCGAGCAGAAGAGGATGCTGCAGACCCGCATCACCAACCTGAAGCTAACGGGAGTGACTGAAGCCAATATCAACTGCGACAACGCAGCTGCTTTTGAACTACTGAACGACAGCACTACAGGCTATCAGAACTATGGTCGTGATGCGCAGGCTTGGTATCGGTTGATTAAAGCCAGCGTGCAGTATGTTCAGGCTCGTGGCATAAAGATTATCTCCGTTTCACCTTTTAATGAGCCCGACTACGAAGAGAACAAATACTGGTTCAAGTCCACGTTTTTGGAGGTGAGCCGACTCCTCAAGGCCGACCCTTATTTCGACGGCATCCGCATCTGTGGTGGCAACACCCTCAACTGCGACCGTGCATGGGATTGGTATGAAGACTTGCGCGAAGTGCTCGATGAAGGAAACACCCATCAGTTGGCTGGTTCGTTCGACAACTATGCCGACTTCTTCACCAAAGTCCGTGCCGATGGACGTATGGCTGCTAACGATGAGTTACACAATGTAGGCGAGGCTATCGTTGGCGTACAATACGGTATGCAGACGGGTATCTGGTGGGGATTCGACTCCCACGCCCGAGGCCAGTTCTGCCGCGACAGTCAGGAAGGTGTACGTCTGGGTTATGGTGAAGACCGCCCACACTGGACCAGCGGAGCTGTCTATCGTAACGACAAGACTGGTGAGGTACATGCCTATCTTGGTTCGTCTGAACGTCAGGCCAACAACTCTTCTTTCATGTTCGTCTCTCCTTCACACGACGTCTATTTCGATGGTCGTGGCCCTGCCCGTCATTGGGTATATGACATCCCAGGCGGTACAGGCTATCAGAAGGGGCAGACCAATGCCGAACGAGTCATCGATGTAACATGGGGACCGGATATTCAGCCCGATACCATCAACGGTACCTATCAATTGATGTGCCGGTTGGGTCGCCGAGTGCTGAGTGTCTCCAACACAACAGCATCGAGCGGTACAACTGTCAGTCTCAAGAAGGCAACAACCAACACCTACGATGATTGGAAGGTCGAACCCGTCAGCCCTCGTGTTGGAGGCGATTTCGGTTATTTCACCATCAAGAATGCCATGAGTGGTTTACCTATCGACGGATGGAACTGGGGACTCTCCTCCGGCTCTGAGTTGCGTGTGTTCAATGGCTCCTTGGGCGACAACGAGCAGTGGTACATCAAGTATGCAGGTGATGGCTACTATTACATCATCAATCGCTTTAGTAATCTTTACCTTACGGCTTCTTCAAGTACCAATGGTTCGCTTGTCAACCAATCATCATTAGCCCTCTCCGATACAAAACGTCAACTACAGCAGTGGCGCATCATACCAGTTGATGCAGCATGTGAAACAGAGGCGCCAGCCGTTCCTACAGGTCTTCGGACCCAGTCACAGTCGGCATCAGTCAGTCTCAGCTGGGATGCCAACGAAGAGACCGACCTAGTTGGTTATATGATTCTTCGTGCCGACGCAGCCGACGGAGAGTGGAATGTGATTGCCCGTAAGGTCAAGACCAACTCCTTCATCGACAACAACTGTGTGCAAGGTCACACCTATCATTATGCAGTGAAGTCAATCGACTATAGCGACAACATGTCGGCTCCTTGTGATTCAGTCACGGCATCCACCAACGGAAGTCCTGCCATGATTGCGAATTGGAGGTTCGAACAGAATCTGAACGACAACACCCCTAATCAGTTCAATGGTCAGTGGTCATTGGTCAATGGTCAAATGGTAAATGGGAAATACGTCACCCTCTCATCGATGGTAAAGGAAGGAAGTGCCAGTTTGGCGTTTGATGGATCCTCATACCTTCAACTGCCCTATCAGGTAGCCAACACCGATGAACTCACGCTCAGCCTTTGGGTTCGTTGGACAGGCTCCTCGGCAGGCACGAATCAGCGTCTGTTCGATTTCGGCAACTCCACCACCCAGTGTATGTATCTCACACCCAACAACGGTTCCAGCATGCGGTTGGTGCTACGTAATGGAGATGTAGAGCAACATCTTGATGCTCCTAAGTACACCACAACCCTTTGGCGTCATGTGGCTGTAACCTTCGGACGCCAGTCTGTACGTTTGTATGTAGGAGGCGAACTGGTCGCCGTATCATTTTGCGTCCATCCGATATCCGCCCAGTCCTCAACTACATTGGGCGAAGTCAGGATGCCCTCTCTCCATTCTTCAAAGGATATATCGATGACCTGCGCATCTATAACTACGAGCTGTCACCGTCAGCCATTGCAGCTGTTGCCGGCAATCTCCGTGAAGATGTGAATGGAGATGAAACAGTTGATACTCAGGATGTACTTTGCATTTATGAATGTATTCAAAGTGGCAGTCCTGTGACCGAATCCACCCCACAGGATGTGAACCACGATGGAGTAGTCGATACCCAGGATGTCCTTTGTGTCTATCAGTATATCAGCACACACTGATTCTCTTATCCATAAAAAATGAAGGGGCAAGTTCTTTCTGGACCTGCCCCTTCTTCATTGATAAAAACCTAATCTATTATGTTGTCATGAGTAATTTCATTTACCATTTGACGATTTAAGGTCGAGAGTCTAGAGTCTAGAGTCGAGGTGGCTCTTGGCTCTTGCCCCTTGACCCTTGGTTTTTAGCGAGCAAACGCTACTTGTCCGAATCTAGGAGCTCTCCAAGGATTAGCGTGGAAGCGATTGCGCTGTGGGAATGATGGAGCCTGTGCTGCAGGACGGAGTTCCTTCTGTACGCTCTCGATAGCGCTTGCCA